>NZ_JAJDKB010000029.1:0-33694 GCF_020589955.1 Faecalibacillus sp. TM498 | reverse complement strand
CGGCGAAGATAGTACATTGTGCGAAAATAGCTCGTTGCCAGTTCCTTCTTTTTTTTTATGTTTTTTTATTCATCAAAAAAGGTTCTCCTGTATGAGAACCCTTATAACATATTTTCTAATTCTTTTAAATCATGGATAATATAATCAATTTTTATGGATGCTTTATCATGTTGTGGATTATACCAACATGTATCAATTTGTGCATTTATACCGCCTTGCATATCACTTGTAAGAGAATCACCGATAATAAGTGCTGTATCTTTATCAAAGTGTTCAATATGTCTAAAACAGTAATCAAAAAACTCAATTTTAGGTTTTTGGTATCCAATTTCTTCAGATATAAAAATATCTTTAAAATATTTATTTAAATCTAATAACTTTAATCGATTATATTGTGTACTAGCCACGCCATTTGTCACAACATAAAGATCATATTTTTTAGAAAGATATTCTAATATTTCAATGGCATGTTTAATCAAATACGTACCATGTCCTAAATTCCATTGATATTCATCTTCAAATGCAACACCATCTTCATTAATTCCAAGTTTCTTAAATAATTTAACAAAACGCGTATAAACTACTGTTTTTTTATCAATTAATCCTAATTCAAAATCTTTCCATAATTTTGAATTTATTTCTTCATAAATTTCAAATATTTCTGATGTTAATTCTAAATGATGATCACTAAATGTTTTATGCATAGCATAGTCTTCAGCTTTTTTAAAATCAAGTAAAGTACCATCTATATCAAATAAAAGTGTTTTATATTCTTTCATAAATTCCTCCTAGGTCTTTATTATATAGAAAAGTTTAAAAAAATAAATAAAAAAGTGTATACACCATAAATAATCAGTTAAATATTATTTATAAAATAACTTATTACTTTTTTTGAATTTTTGTTATATATTTAGATAAGATATTTTACTATATTTTTATGAAAGAAAGGAGATGCAAAATGGGCATTTTTTTAGCGATAGATCTTAAATCATTTTATGCTTCTGTCGAATGTATTGAAAAAGGTTATGATCCTTTAGATACAAATCTTGTTGTTGCTGATGCTAGCAGGACAGAAAAAACAATTTGTCTAGCTGTTTCTCCTTCTTTAAAGAAATATGGTATTTCAGGTAGAGCAAGATTATTTGAAGTAATCCAAATCATTAACAGAGAAAATAATAAAAGGTTAAAAGAAAGTCATTATTTTAATGGTGAATCATGCTTAGAAAGTGAACTACAAAAAAATAAACATTTAAAAATAGCTTATGAAATAGCCACTCCAAGAATGTCCCATTATATGAAGTGGAGCCAAGAAATATATAAAATTTATCTTAAATATGTTTCTCCTGAAGACATTCATGTTTATTCAATTGATGAAGTTTTTATGGATATAACACATTATACTCACATTTATCAAAAAACACCTAAAGAGTTAGCTTCCCAAATTTTAAGTGATATTTATGAAACAACAGGCCTTATAGCGACAGCAGGAATTGGTACGAATTTATATTTATGTAAAGTCGCAATGGATATAGTTGCTAAGCATATAAACAAAGATGATAATGGGCAACGTATTGCCTTACTTAATGAAGAAAGATATCGAAAGTATTTATGGAATCATCGTCCAATCACTGATTTTTGGCGAGTAGGGAAAGGATATGCTAAAAAATTAGAAAAAGAAGGACTTTATACAATGGGAGATATCGCAAAATGTTCACAAGGTGCAGAGAATGAATATTATAATGAAAAACTTCTTTATGATTTATTTGGTGTTAATGCTGAGTTACTTATTGACCATGCATGGGGTTATGAATCATGTACAATGAAAGATATTAAAAATTATAAACCCGAAAGAAATAGTATTGGAACAGGTCAGGTATTAAGTCGTCCTTATAATTTTGAAAAAACAAAATTGATTGTTAAAGAAATGTTAGATTTGTTAGCACTTGATTTAGTAGAAAAAGGATTAGTAACCAATCAAATTGTTTTAACGATTGGTTATGATAAAGATAATGAATATCATGGAGAAATGATGATTGATCGTTATAATCGAAAGATTCCTAAACATGCACACGGAACAATCAATTTAGAGCGTTATACTTCATCATCAAAATTGATAATTAAAGAAGTAATAAAAAAATTTGATGAAATAGTAAATAGGAATTTATTGGTTAAAAGAATTAATATTTCAGCATCCAATGTTTTATATGAAGATAAAGTAAAAGATATGATTTATCATCAACAATTGAATTTATTTACAAATCATCAAAATATAAATCAAAAATATGAAAAAGAAGCTTTAGAAAAAGAAAAGAATTTACAAAAAGCAACTCTTAAAATCAAACAAAAATATGGTAAAAATGCAATTCTTAAAGGAATGAATTTAGAAGAAGGAGCAACAACAAGAGAAAGAAATGAAATTATAGGGGGACATAAAGCGTAATGGCCACAATCAAAAATATTCATGATTATAGTGATATCATAAATCTTCCTTATAAAAAATCTAAAAAGTATAAACATATGTCTCAAAAAGATCGTGCAGCACAGTTTGCTCCTTTTGCTGCTCTTACAGGACATAAACAACTTATTCAAGAAACCCAAAGGCTAACAGAAGATAAAAAGGAGCTTGATGAAAATAAAAAAAGTATTTTAAATCAAAAATTACTTTATTTTATAGAAACTAAAGAAAAGATAAAAATTACTTACTTCAAAAAAGATCAAAAAAAATCAGGTGGAGATTATTTGACGACCATTCAAAGAATAAAAAAGATAGATTCAATTTATCAAACAATTACTCTTCAAAATGGTCAAATAATTAAAATGGAAGACATTTATGAAATCGAACAATAGGTCATATTCGTTGAATCCCTTATTTATTAGAGATATAATATTTGTAAGAAAGAAGGGGTGAATATGAAGGATATGAACGCATTAAATCATAAGTTACAAACCATGACAAGAAAGGAATTAGGGGCAATTTGTAAATCACATAATTGTAAAATCAATGATGATAATTTATCGATTGCTTTACATTTGATGAAGAATAATCCTTCATCAATCCTAATCGAAGAATATCAAATTATATTTCTTATTGAATTAAAGAAAGAAACTTCTAAAGAAATATCAGATGAATTCGAAGATATCTTAAAACATGATTTCATTCATGAAATCGAATTACTTCATTAATAGCACATAAGTGCTATTTTTGTTTAATCAAAATGTTATTTATATGCTATAATGATGAATTGAGGAGAAATTTATGAAAAAAATTGAAAATACCGTTATAGGCCTTATTTTGATCATTATTGGAGTTATTATCGGACTAAATGCTTTTCATATTACAAATATAGATTTATTCTTTGATGGATGGTGGACATTATTTATTATTGTTCCTTGTTTTTTTGGTTTATTTAAAGATCAAGATAAAACAGGAAACATCATAGGTTTGATTGTAGGTATCTATTTATTGCTTTATTGTCAAGGATTAATAAATTTTCAATTTGCATGGAAATTAGTGGTTCCTGTTATCTTTGTATTAATAGGATTGAAAATGATTTTTAAAGATACTTTTAATAAAAAGAAACCTCGTCAAAATATTTATGATAATCAGTTATATACAGGTGGAAATTATGATGTTACTTTTAATGGATTGATATTAGATTTATCAAAGGCTTATTTAAATGAGAAAACGAACATTACGATTTCAACTTTGTTTGGTGGGGTTGATTTATATTTGCCAGATGATGTAAATATTCAAATACAATCATCTAATTTTTTAGGTGGTGTCGATCTTCATAAAAGAGAAAATAAAATAGAAAATACAAAAGTTATTTATCTTAATGCACGTTGTATTTTTGGTGGTATAAATATTAAATAAAAGGAGTCAATAGAATGGAAAGAAATTATCCAGAAATTATTATTTCAGATGAAGGTGTTACTTGGCTTGATAAAGGTCAAATGTGGATGTATAAAAATAATTTAGAACAATGTGATCCTCAAATAAAAAATGGTGAACTTGTTGATATTGTTACAAATAAAGGAAGATATTTAGGAACAGGTTTTATTTCTTTAAAAAGTCATATTACGGTACGTATTTTATCTAAAGATAGAAAAGAAATAATTGATCGTGAATTTTTTAAAAAGAGAATTCAACAAGCTTATGATTTTAGAAAAACTGTTGAAGGAGATAATTTATCTAATTGTCGTTTAATTTTTGGAGAAGCTGATTTATTACCTGGACTTGTGATAGATCGTTATAATGATATTTTAGTAAGTCAAATCAGTTCTTATGGTTTAGAACAAATTAAAGATATGATTTATGAAATTGTTTTAGATGTCTTAAAAGCAGATGGAGAAGATGTTAAAGGTATTTATGAAAGAAATGATATCCAAATTAGAACTAAAGAAGGTTTAGAACAATATAAAGGCTATTATAAAAATAAAGATTTACCTACACAAACAATTATTAATGAAAATGGTTTATTATTACATGTAGATGTTGAAAATGGACAAAAAACAGGATATTTTTTAGATCAAAAATCAAATCGTTATTTACTTAGAAAAATTGCTCATGGAAAACGTGTCGTTGACTGTTTTAGTCATACAGGTGGTTTTGCCTTAAATGCTGCTATGGGAAATGCTAGTTATGTTGTTTCTGTTGATGTTTCTAAAACAGCATTAGATCAAGGATATCAAAATGCTAAACTTAATCATTTAGAAGAAAAAATTGATTTTGTACAAGCAGATGTCTTTGATTATTTAGATGAATTAAAAGAAAATGAATTTGATATAATTGTTTTAGATCCACCAGCATTTACGAAATCAAGAAGAACTGTTCAAAAAGCTTATAATGGTTATAAAAGAATCAATAAACAAGCAATGAAAGTTTTAAAAAATGGAGGATATCTTATTACATGTAGTTGTTCACGTTTTATGGAAACAGCTAATTTTGAAAAAATGTTAAGAGAAGCTGCAAGTGAAGCAGGCGTTGTTTTAAAACAAGTTTCTGTTACTCAACAAAATGCAGATCATCCTATTTTATGGACAATGGAAGAAACATCTTATTTAAAATTCTATATTTTCCAAATTATTTAAGAGTTAGATTTTTTCTGACTCTTTTCTAAATTATTTCCTTGGAAATAATTTATTGCAACAAAATAACAGAAAGAATATAATACATATTGGGTGAAAAAGATGGATAAAAGTACAAATGCGGTTGCTTATGCACCGGGATATTATATTCGAGATATACTTACAACTTTAAATATCTCTTATAACGATTTTGCACAAAAGATGGATATGAATCTAGATGAAGTGACACAACTTATTTTAGGGGAATGTGAACTTAATGAAGAAATTGCTAAAAAATTAGAAGCATTCTTTCATGTGGAGGCATCACGTTGGCTTACTTTAGAAAAGCAATATCGTATGACAAAGAAATGATTTCATTTCTTTTTTCTTTGTCAAAATATGCTTTATAAGCATAATATTATCTACAATAAAAGTATTGGAATAATAAAAATAAAGAAGATAAAATATCACTATACATTTAAGTTATAGTAGATTGCACAATTATTATTGTACATCTTGAATTAAAAGAAATAGAATAGTAAACAGGAGGGATAATATGAAGAAAAAGAAAACATTTGATATGTTAAATGGTTCTATTTGGAACAAGCTCATACTTTTTGCTTTACCATTAGCAGCAAGTAGTATTTTACAACAATTATTTAATGCAGCGGATGTTGCTGTTGTCGGAAGTTTTGCAGGAAGTGGGGCATTAGCTGCCGTTGGAGCAAATGGTCCAATCATTAATTTACTTGTTAACTCATTTGTAGGGTTATCAATAGGTGCTAATGTTGTTATTGCATCATTTATAGGACAAAATGATGAAAAGAGAACATCACTTGCAGCACATACTTCAATTTTAATGTCGGTGATTATTGGAATTGTTTTATTGTTTGTAGGATTCTTTTTCGCAAGACCTATTTTAGAGTTGATGTCAACACCCGATGATATTATTAATCTTGCAGAAGTATATTTAAAAATTTATTTTATTGGGGTTCCTTTTGTCATGCTCTATAACTTTGCTGCAGCTGTTTTAAGAAGTAAAGGAGATACTCAAAGACCACTTATTGCATTATTTATTGGTGGAGTCATTAACGTTATTTTAAATTTATTCTTTGTTGTTGTTTTACATATGTCTGTAGAAGGAGTAGCTATTGGAACTGTTGTTTCTAATATCTTTAGTTCTATGATGTTACTTTATTGGTTAATACATGAAACAGATGCTTTAAGAATTGATTTAAAAGAATTAAAAATTAATGGAAGAATTTTAAAAAGAATTGCGAAAATTGGGGTTCCAGCTGGTTTACAAGGTATGGTTTTCTCTATTTCAAATGTTTGCATTCAATCATCATTAAATGCTTTAGGATCAGATGCTATTGCAGCCAGTTCAGCAGCTTTAAACTATGAATATTTTGCTTATTATATATTAAGTTCATTTGCTCAAGCTGCGGTTACATTTATTGGACAAAATTATAGTGCTAAAAAATATGACCGTTGTAAAAAGATTACACTTCAATCTTTCTTATTAGGGGGAGCAACAACAATGGTTGCTTGTATGATATTTGTAATCTTTGATCATTTCTTTATTAGTTTCTTTACATCAGATGTTTCAGTAGCTAGTTTAGCTTATACAAGAATGAAAATTATTTTACCATTCCAATTCCTTAACATGTCAATTGAAGTTTTCTCAAGTGTAATGAGAGGTGTTGGTTATTCAAGTGTTCCAGCAGGTATTTGTGTTGCGGGAATTTGTGGAGTAAGACTTGCTTACTTATATACAATTTATCCATCAATTGCCTCATACGATCATTTATTAATCATTTATCCAATTAGTTGGTTTGTTACTGTATTAGCACTAGCACTTGTTTATTTCATTCATGTACGCCCAAAAGTTTATCATCATCAAGCAGCCAATTAAGGCTGCTTTTCTTATCTCTACGATGCGTTTGTTTACATTTTGTATGAATATACATAAAATGCAAGTGAGGTGAAAGTTATGAATCAAGAAAAAATAGGAAGTTTTATTGCTCAAAGAAGAAAAGATAAAAAGCTTACACAAGCTAAGCTTGCAAGCTATTTAGGAATTAGTGATCGGACAATTTCTAAATGGGAAAGAGGAAAGGGTCTACCAGATCCTATGTATATGTTAGAACTCTGTCAAATATTAGATATTTCAGTCAATGAGCTGTTAACGGGAGAATTTATCGAAGAAAGAAATTATCAACAAAAAGCAGAAGATAATTTATTAATGATGGCCAATCAAGAAGTAAAACAAACAAAGAAAATGTTCTTTTATGAAAATGTTATTGGCATTGGTTCAACGAGTATCTTTTTGATTTTAATTTTTATGTCTGTTTATTTTGTTGAAAACAGTGTATTAAAAGTCATCTTGTTTATCTTAAGCTTTATCTTTTTGATTATTGGTGTATCAATTGCTTTAAAAATAGAAACAGAAGAAGGCTATTATGAATGTCAAAAGTGTCATCATAAATATATTCCAAGCTATCAACAAGTTTATTTTGCAATGCATTATGGAAGAACAAGATATATGAAATGTCCACATTGTCAAAAAAGAAGTTGGCAAAAAAAGATTTATTCAAAATAAAAATTCGTTATAATAAAGATATAAAAAGAAAAGGAATTTGAAAGATGAATAAACATATAGAAAAAGCAAAAGAATTAAGAAATGCTACACCCATGGTTCATAATTGTGCACAAACAATTATGGAAGTTTATGCCGATGATTTAGGAATCAATAAAGAACTTGCTAATCATTTGGGATGTAACTTTGGTGGTGGTATGAAATGTGGGAGCGTCTGTGGTGCTATTACCAGTGGTTTAATGATTTTAGGAGCAAAAGGAATTGATTCACCAGCAAAAGTGAACCAATTTATCAAAACAATTTCTAATAATCATCATGGACTTATTAATTGTGCAGATTTACTTAAAGAAAATGCAAAGAATGGTGGACAAAAGAAACCTCATTGTGATGGGATGATTCAAGAAGTAATCGAACTTATTGATCAAATGGAGAAAGAAAATGATTGAAGAAATTGAACAAGGCATGATTTTATATACTCAAGGAAATAAAATCAAACATGATGTTGCCCATTTTTTAAAAGTGCATCAATATGCACGTATTATTGGAAAATTAGAGCATTTAGAAAAAAGAGAACAAGAAATACTCGAAGTAGCTGCTATTGTTCATGATATAGCTTGTCCAATGTGTCGTGAAAAATATGGAAATTCTGCAGGATATTTACAAGAACAAGAAGGACCAGTTTTAGTAAAAGATTTCTTAAAAAATTATTCTTTAGATGAAGCTTTTATTGAACGTGTGGCTTATTTAGTAGGACATCATCATACGTATAAAGATGTAGATGGTTTAGATTATCAAATTTTATTAGAAGCTGACTTTTTAGTAAATGGTGATGAATCGAATTTAACTAAAGAAGCTATCGAAAAAATGAAAAAGAATGTTTTTAAAACAAAAACAGGAATAGAACTATTAAATCATATTTTTGAATTATAAAATATGTTATAATGAAAGTCCTTGGCAGGGGCGTGAAAAAGCAATGTGAAAACATTGTTTTTTCTTTTTAAGAAATAATTTTGTTTTTTATAAAGGCTTTGTTATAATAGTCGCAAAGGTAGGTAGAAAAATGTATAAATTAATAGCATTAGATTTAGATGGAACATTAACAGATAAAAATAAAAATATTTTAGAAGAAACAAAGCAAGAACTTATTAAATTAGCACAAAAAGGTGTTATTATTGTTTTAGCTTCTGGAAGACCAACAGCTGGTATCTTTAAAGAAGCAAAAGAATTAACTTTAGATCAAGTAGGAGGATATTTATTATCTTTCAATGGAGCAAGAGTTTTAGATTATAAAACAAATGAAGTTGTTTATGAACAAACATTATCAAGTAAAGTTGCTCATGAAATGTATGATCGTGCCAAAGTATTTGGTTTATCACCACTTACATATAACGCTACTGAAATCATTACAGAAGATATTGGAGATCATTGGATTCAATTAGAAAGTTTCACAACAAAAATGAATATTAAACATGTTCAAGATTTTAAAAAAGAAGTGAACTTTGATGTCAATAAAGTATTGATTACTGGAGAACCTGCATATGTGGCTCAAATTTTAGATGAATTCAAAGCTCCATATGAAGGAAAGATGTCTATTTATAGAAGTGATCCTTATTTTATTGAATGTATGGCAAATGGAATTGATAAAGCTGCTTCTTTAGATGTTTTATGTAAGAAATTAGGAATTAAACAAGAAGAAACAATTGCTTTTGGTGATGGTTATAATGATTTATCATTAATTGAATATTGCGGATATGGTGTTGCTATGGAAAATGCTGTAGATGAAGTAAAAGAAAGAGCAAACTACATTACTTTATCTAACAACGATAATGGAATTGCTTATTGTTTAAAACAATTAGAAGAAAAAGGACTTATTTAAACTCTTAAGAAATTAAGAGTTTTTTAAAATGATAAAAAAACAAATCGCTTTTCATAGCACAGAAATAGAAGAAGTGTATACCCTTTATCAACAAGCATTTCCAAAAAATGAACAAATGGATTTAACTCGATTATTTGATGAATTACATTTAGGCGCTATTTATGGTTATTATCAAGAAAATCAACTTGTAGGTTTTGCTATTTTATGTATTCAAAGTCAAATAGCGCATATTTTATATCTTGCTGTAAAAAAAGAATATCGTGATCAAGGTATAGGAAGCTATATTCTTAATGATCTAGCAAAACAATATGATTCTAAAAAGATTATTGTAGATATTGAAAAAATTAAAGATACTTCTAATAAAGAACAAAGAATAAAAAGAAAACAATTTTATTTAAAAAATGATTTTAAAGAAACAGATGTCTTTTATGCTTGGCAAGGAGAAGATTATGTTATTTTAAGTAGAAATGGAATTGTTCAAAAAAAAGAATTTTGGAATTTTTGGGATTCCTTAAAGAAGGAGAAAAAATGAAGTTAGTTGCACCTAAACTATCCTATATAGAAAAAACAAGTTTTGAAGAATGTTTAAAAAAAATGAAATTTCAAGATGTTCATATTGATCAAAATATTCAACAAAGAACAATTATTCAAGATTTAACTTTTGATGGTTGTCTTTTTGAAAATATTGATTTTACTAAAGTTTCATTAAAGCATCTTGATTTAATAGATGTTACTTTTGATAAATGTGATCTATCAAATCAAAATTTTGATCATCAATATTTAAATCGTGTACAATTTAAAAACTGTAAATTAACAGGAATTTCTTTTATTGAAACAAATTTAAAAGATGTTTTATTTGATCATTGTCAGGGACGTTATAGTAATTTATCATCAAGTCAATTGTTCAATGTTATGTTTGATCATTGTGATTTACAAGAAGCATCATTTTATGATGCAAACTTTAAAAAAATACAATTTAATGAAACAAATTTAATACAAAGTGAACTTGCTTCATTACATCATAAAGGATTAGATTTATCTACATGTCAAATACAAGGGGCAATGTTTGATCTGGCAAGTTTAAAAGGATTGATTATTAATGATTTTCAAGCTGTAGATTTAATAGGGATCCTTGGTGTTAAAGTAAAATAAAAATGTTGTCATTTGGCAACATTTTTATGCTATATAAGCAAGTAATAATTTTAAAGTATTTTCTACAGCTTGAAGATGTGTTCTTTCCATACCATGACTAGCTGCTACACCTGGGCCAATTAAAGCGCCTTTAATATTTTGACCACCACGTAAAGCAGCTGAAACATCACTGCTGTAATAAGGATAAATATCAATAGCGTATTGTAACTGATGCGTACTTGCAAGTTCAATGAGTTTAGAAGTTAAATCATAATCATAAGGTCCACTACCATCTTTAGCACAAATACTGACATCATATTCACTACAAGCTAAATCTTCACCAATACATCCCATATCTACAGCAATCAATTCATCAATATTAGGATGAATATAACTACTTCCGTGTCCTACTTCTTCATAAGTAGAAATAATAACAATGAGATTATGTCTGGGTTTAATATGATTATTTGCTAAATGCTTAAGTATTCCAAATAAAATAGCGACAGACATTTTATCATCTAAAAAACGTGATTTAATAAAACCAGATGCTGTAATTTCAGTTTTAGGATCATAAGCAATATAATCACCATTTTGAATACCTAAAGCTTGTACATCTTCTTTATTTTTAACTACTTCATCAATTCTTACATGCATATTTTCACAATCTCTCGGTGCACTTTTAGCATCTTTATAAACATGAACAGCAGGATAATTAGAAAGAATTGTTCCTGTATAACATTTACCACTTCTTGTATGAATACGACAATATTCACCATCCAATGTAGGAATAATTGGACCACCAACATTTGTAAAAGCTAATGTGCCATCACTTTTAATACTTCTAACCATTAATCCTAAAGTATCCACATGACCACAAAATCCTACTGTATAATCATCTTGACCTTCAACATAAATTTCTAGATTTCCTTTATTTGTTTGATGCGTATGAAATCCTAAATTCTCAGCTTCTTTTTGACAATGGTGAATGACTTCTTTGGTATATCCAGAAGGACTATCAATTGCCATGATTTCTTTTAAAAAGTTTATGATATAATCATTCATTTTACTACCTCCTAAAGGTATTATATCATAATAAATTGTACTTGATTTCATACAATTTGATTGACAAGTATGTTGGACTTTGTTATTCTTGAAAAGACAAAATAGAAGAATTGGTAGAGGTGCATGAATCAAGAGTAATTGTTGATAATGTTTGGTGACAGTCAACAATGAAAGGGAAACGTGCCGAAGAAAATAACAGCACCAAATGTTATTTATCTGGGAAATTATAAAATATATAATTTCTTGTCACTTTTTAGTGGAGAGCTATCTTGTATGTAAAGTACTTTGATATTCTCAAGGTACTTTTTTTATGGAGGAAAAGAATGAATTATGTAAAGACAATATGGGCTTTATTACCGCCTGTAATCGCAATTATTTTTGCTTTAAAAACAAAAGAAGTTTATATTTCATTACTCATTGGAATTGTTTCAGGAACTTTATTACTAACAAATTTTCATCTTGTTGAAAGTTTAAATTTATTGTTTGATACAGTTGTTAATTGTTTAAGTAAACCTTCTAATATTGGAATTTTAATATTTTTAGTAATGTTAGGAATTATTGTGACTTTAATGACTAAAAGTGGAGGAAGTCAAGCTTATGGAAAATGGGCTAAAAAGAAGATGAAATCTTCTAAACAATCTTTGTTTTCTACTTTTATTTTAGGCGTTGTTATCTTTGTTGATGATTACTTTAACTGTTTAACAGTTGGAAGTGTTATGCGTGAAATCACAGATGAATTTAAAGTTTCAAGAGCAATGCTTGCCTATATTATTGATAGTACAGCAGCACCTGTTTGTATTATTGCACCTATTTCATCATGGGCTGCAGCTGTAAGTGGTTATACCTCAGGGGATGGTTTTCAATTGTTTTTAAATACAATTCCTTTTAATCTTTATGCTCTTTTAACAATTGTCATGGTTTGTTATGTTATTGGCAGTGAGTTTCATCTTGGAAAGATGAAAAAACATGAATTAGCTGCTCAAAATGGCGATGTTTGTTTTGGGGATGATTCTTATCAGACAAATGAAGAAATTTCTTATAATCAAAAGGGGAAAGTTCTAGATTTGATTTTACCTGTTATTGTTTTAATTATGAGTTGTATTATTGGGATGATTTATACTGGAGGATTCTTTGATGGAAAAGATTTAATTACTGCTTTTAGTCAATGTGATGCTTCGAGAGGGCTTGTTTATGGTACATTTGTTACTTTGATCTTTGTCTTTATTTTATATATTCCAAGAAAAATTATTTCTTATAATGAATTTGTAGAATGTATTCCTGAAGGTTTTAAAGCAATGGTTCCGTCTATTTTGATTTTGGTTCTTGCATGGTCTTTAGGAGATTTAGTTTCTAATCAGTTACAAGCAGGGGCATTTGTTTATAATACGTTACAATCTGCTTCTATTTCAACAGCTATTTTACCAGCATGTTTATTTATTGTTGGGGCAGGTCTTTCTTTTTCAACAGGGACATCTTGGGGAACTTTTGGTATTTTGATTCCGATGGCAACTTCTTTATTTCCAAAAGGATCAACAATGTTGGTGATTTCCATTGCTTCCATTCTTGCAGGTGCCGTTTGTGGTGATCATATTTCACCTATTTCAGATACGACAATTATGGCTTCTACAGGGGCGCAATGTAATCATCTTTATCATGTAACCACTCAAATTCCATATGCCTTAGTTGTCGCAAGTGCTTGTTTTATAGGATATCTTGTTGCTGGATTTACACAAAATGTATTATTAACATTATTTGTTGCTTTTGTTTCATTAAGTATCATTATTTTTGTAATTCGTCTTTATCAAAAAAAGAGTTCATAAAAACATTTGAACCTCAAAGTATATTGTGGTATAGTGTTGCGGGTGATAAAAATGAAAAAGAGTAAGATATCTTTAATAATGAAAATCATTGCAGTAGTCGCATCTCTTTATGGAATGTTACAATCATTAGATCATTGGATGTTTTTTACGTATTTTACGAATTTATCCAATATCTTTATAGATATTGTGTTAGTGATTTTCATTATTTATGATCTAAAAAAAGCAAAATATATACCACAAGGGATGTACCTTATTAAATTTATGGCAACGATTTCCATTACATTAACGTTCTTTGTTTATATGTTGTTACTTGCACCAACGAATAGTCAGGGATTTATTGGTGCCTATTTAAATAATGGAGCAGGAAGTTTATGTGTACATTTCATTACACCAGTTCTTGCTATTATTGATTTTCTATTATTTAGTGAACACTATAGACCAGATGAAAAACATGTTTATTATTCAGTAGTACCACCACTTGTTTATGTAGGTTATGTGATTGTTTTAGGAAATGTTTTTCATATAAGATGGTACAAGGATATGTTGGCTCCTTATAATTTTTTAAATTATGGTGCACCAACAGGATGGTTTGGATTTGATTTATCTTTATTAGGTTCAAAAACATTAGGTATTGGAACTTTCTATATGATTGTTGTTTTATTAATTATTTTTATTGGTTTAGGTACTTTATTTTTAAAATTAAAGAGAACAAAGAAAGATTTATATTAATCTTTGTTAGATTAATTAAAAGATTGTAATAATTCGGGATTACCCCTTTTATTACAATTTTTTTGTTATGATACACAGGCAAAAATGATAATATTTTAGTTTTTTGAAAAAAACAAAAGAAAAAATTGAATTGTGATAAGATAGTAAGGATTTATAGAGGGGGAAATTTATGGATATCATGGTTGTCTTTCAAACAATGTTAAAATTGTTTTTATTACTTATTTTAGGATTTGTTTTATTTAAATGCCATATTTTTGATGAATATACAAATAAAAAAATATCAGCTTTAATTGTCAATGTTGCTTCACCAATGTTGATTATTAGTTCTATTGCGGGGGTTGAAGGAAGTAATAAAAGTATTGTCTTTTTAATGATAGGTGCAGGTATTTTAATGTATATCGGTTTTATTATTTTAGGGAAAATCATTAATCGAATCTTTCCATTTCCTAAAAAAGATTGGCCTGTTTATGAATGTATGGTCGTTTTTGCGAATACAGGATTTATGGGATATCCTGTTTTATTAGATGTTTTTGGACAAGAAGCTGTTTTCTATGCATCACTTATTCATATGGCTTTTAACTTTTTTGTGTATACATACGCTATTATGTGTCTAACAAAAGGAGACGATAGTGAATTTAAATTAAATTTTAAACAATTATTAACACCAGGAATTATTTTGATTTTTGTAGGAATATTTATTTACTTATTCGATATTCAACTTCCTAGTGTACTTATGGATACGATTAATAGTGTTGGTTCACTTACAGCTCCACTTTCAATGATGATGATTGGTTCATCATTAGCTGTTTATCCTATTAAAGATAGTTTTACAGATTGGCGTAGTTATGTCTTTGCTTTTGTTCGTTTAATGATTGTTCCTTTTGTAACAATGATCATGTGTCGTTTATTACACATTGATGCTTATTACGCTAATATTACAATTATTACAAATGCGATGCCAGTAGGATCAATGGTTTTAATGCTGGCAACACAATATAATGCAAATGTAAAAATCGTTACAAGAAATATTGTTGTTTCAACTTTATTATCAGTGATTACAATTCCAATTGTTGTCGCAACAATGTTATTATAGGAGAAAAATATGAATTATAAAATTTATGATCAATTGCCTCAAGAAGCAAAAGAAATTAGAATTAAAGTTTTTATGGAAGAACAAGGATTTAAAGATGAATTTGATGATTTAGATGATCTTTGTCAACATCTTGTTGTTTTTGGAAATAATCAACCGATAGGAACATGTCGTTTTTATTATGATGAATCTTTAAAGTCAAATGTGCTTGGAAGAATTGCAGTTATTAAAGAATATCGAGGAAAAAAAGTAGGACAATATATTGTTAAAACTGCCTGTTCTTTAATTCAAGGAAATGTTTGTTTACATGCGCAATTACAAGCTAAACCTTTTTATGAAAAATTAGGCTTTAAAGCTTATGGTGAAATAGATTATGATGAATATTGTCCCCATACATGGATGAAAAAATAAAAGAGACATCAACTTTAAGATTATATTCTTAAGTTGATGTTTTTTATTTTGCATATAATTTTTGTGTGTGAAATTGACAAATAAGAGGGAAAGAAGTATATTATAGATAGATGAGACATACAGTCTCAAAAAATGGTGCTTGTACAATTTAAAGTAACGATTATTTATTAGTTTTATATGAGAGTTGCGGTATCAAAATTTAATGGTGAAGGAGGAAAAAATATGAATAAGAAACTCATTACAATGCTTGTAACATTTTGCTTTATGCTACTATTAGCGCCAGTTTCAGTAATGGCGGCAACACCAACGAATGCACCAATCGTCATTGATGTAGGAGGAGCAAATGTTGAAAATGAAAACTATAAAATTACAGATACAGGCATTAATATTCGTAAAAGAGATGTTAATTATGAATTGACAGGTACGACTGATAAACAAATTAATTTTTGGGGAAGTAATAATTCTAATGAAGTTGATCAAGCTTTTTATTTAAAACTTAATAATTTAGTATGTAATGGGGGCTTTATAGTACAAAATAGCCCTGTGAAGATGGTAGTTGAAGTGCCTAAAGATACAAATAATAAACTAAAAAGAATTTCAGCTAATGATTTAACTATATATGGATCAGGAGTATTGAATACAGAAGGTTTTACTGTAACACAAAAAACATCTTATATGGATAGTGCACTTCATGTTACGGATACAACAATCAATGTAAATGTGGCACGAAATTCGGCTGAATGGAATGGAAAATGTGTGATATCAGGAAATGCGGTTCTTACATATACAGGAAATGGAACATACGCGCCTTTACAATTGGGAGTTAAGAGTCGTGATACTACTCATTCGGTTTTATTAGAAGATAACGCGAAACTTATTTGTTTACAAGATGACCCTGAAACGCCATCGGAATATTCTGTTTCAGGACTAGAATCATTTGGTGCATCTATAACTTTAAAAGATAATAGTTATTTAGAAGCGGAAGCAAAATCAACAACAGGAAAATATGCAGGTTTTGGAATTATTTCTCTTTCTCCTATGAAAGTGCTTGGGAATTCTAAAGTGGTGGCTAGAGGCTATGATGCTGCTTTAAGCGTAGATAATAATTTAGAAATTAATGGTGGAACTATTAAGGCAATAAGTAAAGAAAGCAACGGTATTTATGCGAATAATTTAAAAATTGAAAATGCACAAATTGAAGCTGAAGGATACTATCCTGCTTTATTTGGAAATGCTGCTTTATCTATTTCAAATAGTACCATTAATGCAACTAGTACAGGTGATATCGCAATCTTTACAAGAGGTAATCTTTCTATAGAAAACAGTAAAGTAGATGCTAATGCTCCACAAGATACAGAAGGAATAAAAGCTAGACAAACAACAACAATTAATCAATCTTGGATAACAACAACAGGAAATGAATCTTATGATTCTATTAATGATAGTGTTCTTTTCAATGGTAATAATGGTAAAGTTATTGGTAATGCCACTGTAATCGATGAAGAAACGGTTTCATCTGAAAAAACTTTAATAATACCAGAAGGAACAACATTAACAATTCCTGATAAAGCTAAATTTACGAACAATGGTACGGTTGTTGTAAATGGCACAATTATAAATAATGGACAAATTATATGTACAAATCATTCAGGTGGAAAAGCTACTTGCATACAAAAAGCTGTTTGTGAACTTTGTAATCAAGAATATGGTGATTTATTAGAACATAATTATTCTACAAAATGGATGAATAATGAAGAAATTCATTGGCAAGAATGTACAGTATGTCATAATCATAAAGATGAATCGAAACATATATTTGATGATGATAAAGATACTGTTTGTAATGTTTGTGGATATGAAAGAATGGTAAATATTAAAACGCCTAAAATTATAAAAGGTCAAAATAGTAAATGGAAAAAAGATAGCAAAATAGATTTAGTATTTGTTTCAGATGCAGATTATTCTGATTTTGTAAGTGTATCTATTGATGGTAAGATAATTGATTCAAAGAATTATTCATCTAAAGAAGGAAGCACGATTATCACATTAAAAAGTGATTATTTAAATACTTTATCAGTTGGAAAACATACAATAAGTATTAATTCAACAACAGGAAGTGCATCTACTGAATTTATTATTGAATCAAATGTGGTGGAAACACCTGTAAAAGCAGAAAACAAACAAGATGTTAAAAAAGTAAAAACAGGTGATGATGAAAATATTATAGGTATTGCTTTATTATTGGTAGGAAGTTTAGTTGTTTTAACTTATATTAGAAAAAAGAAAATAGATTAAAATAAATATCGTCCCATGAGGGGGCGATATTTTGCAATATGCTTATAAAAATCTTTGACAAATAAATGACGAAGTGGTTTAATACAAATAAATACAGTGAAAAGAAGTAGTAGATGATTAAAACATAAGTAGAGAGCTTTTGGTTGGTGAAAAAAAGTTATGTTTGATGATTGAATTCCTCTTGGAGTAGAGTATTGAAGTTAGTAAATATCTCCGGTAACACCCGTTAACGTGTATGAGTATGTAGGTACTTAGTAAGGTTATTATTGTGAAATAATAACGAAGTAAGGTGGTAACGCGATGGTCTCTTTCGTCCTTATGGGATGAAGAGACTTTTTTATTAGTATATATGGGGGAAATAAAAATGGAAAAAAGAATTACAGGACATACAGAATTATTGGGACTTATTGCTACACCAATTAGACATTCTAAATCACCAGTGATGCACAATGCTGCATGTCGTGCTTTAGGCTTAGATTATGCATATTTAGCTTTTGATATTCAACCAGATCAATTAGAAGATGCAGTAAAAGGTTTCAAAGCTTTAAATGTAAGAGGATGGAATGTTTCAATGCCTTATAAAACAACAATTGGTCAATATTTAGATCATATTACACCAATTGCTAAAATGTGTGGCGCTATTAATACTGTTATTAATGATCATGGTGTTTTAACTGGAACTATTACAGATGGAACAGGTTATATGACAGCTTTAAAAGATCAAGGAATTGATATTATTGGTAAAAAGATGACAATTGTTGGTGCAGGTGGAGCAGCTACTGCAATCGTCATGCAAGCTGCATTAGATGGTGTTAAAGAAATCAGTATTTTCAATATTAAAGATGCTTCATGGGATCGTGCTTTAGAAAATGTAGAAAAAATCAATTCACAAACTCAATGTAAAGCACAATTATTTGATTTAAATGATCATGAAACATTAAGAAAAGAAATCAATGAGTCAATTATTTTTACAAATGCAACAAATGTAGGTATGGGTAAATTAGAAGGAAAAATGGTTTTACCAGATACTTCTTATTTAAGAAAAGATTTAATTGTTTCAGATGTTATTTATATGCCAGAAAAAACAAAATTATTAGAAGAAGCTGAAAAAATAGGATGTAAAACAATTAATGGTCTAGGAATGATGCTTTATCAAGGAGCTGCTTCATTTAAATTATGGACAGATCAAGATATGCCAATTGATGTTGTAAAAGAAGCTTTAGACTTTTAAAATGTTATGCAGTGCATAGCATTTTTTATTTGACAAATAGAATATTTTATTATACTGTTGATATATCAACTAATGGAGGTATACTATGATTAAAATTGTTGCGGAAAATTATATTAAAGAAGAATATCAAGAAGAATTTTTAAAACTTACAAAAGAACTTATTATTTTAAGTAGAGAAGAAAAAGGAAATATCTCTTATCATCTTTATCAAGATATTAATGATGATAGTCATTTTACTTTTATTGAAGAATGGCAAAATCAAGAAGCAATTGATGAACATAATCAAACAAAACACTTTACAACAATTGTTCCTCAAATCAAAAGCTTTGCTTCAAAACCTTCAAGAGCAATTAAATATAAAGAGGTGCAATAATGAATACATTAGAAACAATTTTTACAAGAAAAAGTGTTCGACAATTTAAAAATCAAAAAGTAGATGAAAAAGACATCAAAACAGTCTTAAAAGCAGGAATGTCAGGACCAACATGTGTTAATTCAAAAGATTGGTCATTTATCGTTGTTGACGATCCAGAAGTTCTTCATAAAATGTATCAAGCAAATGGTGTACCAGCGAAACCATTACTTGAATGTGCTTTTGCTATTTTAATTTGTGGAGATTACTCAAAAGCATTTAAATTCTCTAAAGATTATTTTGCTGTAGATGGTTCTATTGCTGGACAAAATATGATTTTAGCAGCTTGGTCTTTAGGTATTGGAAGTGTTTGGCTTGGTACATGGCCACAAATGGATCGTGTTTTTGCCCAAAGTAAATTGTTTGATTTACCCAATGATCAAATTCCTCATTCAATTATTGCTTTTGGTTATCCTCTAGATGAAATTAAAGAGAAAGAAGAATATTATGATGAAGCTGTTGTTCATTATAATAAGTGGTAAAAATGGTTAAAGAAATTATTAAAGATGAATTCTTTTTAAAACAAAAATCAAAGTCATGTACAAAAGAGGATTTATATATCGCCAATGAATTATTAGAAACAATTCAAGCTTACAAAGAACAATGTGTTGGTATGGCAGCGAATATGATTGGATATTTAAAAACAATGATGGTTGTTTTAGATGAAAATAAATATCTTATTTTAATTAATCCTGTTATTTTAAAAACAAGTGGAAAAACGTATCAAATAGAAGAAGGTTGTCTATCATTACAAGGTGTAAGAAAGACACAAAGATATGAAAGTATCAAAGTAAGTTATTTAGATCAAGATTTTAAAAAGAAAATTAAAACGTTTAAAGGGTATACAGCTCAAATCATTCAACATGAACTTGATCATTTTGAAGGAAAAATCATATAAAAAAATCAGCAATAGCTGATTTTTTTAATGACATATTTCTTCAACAAGTTGATTAATTGCCTCTTGATTTTCATCTTTATAAGTAGATTTAATTGTGACCGTATTTTCACAAATAGTAATATTTTTCATTGGAGTAAGCATATCTTTCATCACTTTATTTGCAAGAGGAGCCCAAGAACCATTTTCAATAAGTCCAACAGTTTTATTTTGATATCCTTTATGTTGTAATCTATGTAAGAAATCTTCCATTGGACTAAAGACACCACCATCATAAGTAGCTCCAGCTAAAATCATTTTAGAATATCTAAAAGCATCTTCAACTGCTTCAGCCATGTCATCTCTTGTAAGATCAGTGAAGGCAACTTTAACACCTTTTTCTTTTAATAAATCAACTACTTTTAAAGCCACTTCTTTGGTATTTCCATGGATAGAAGCACTGGCCACTAAAACACCTTCATCTTCACTTTGATAACTACTCCAAATTTGGTATTTATCAATATAATATCCTAAATTATCTTTTAAAATAGGACCATGTAAAGGACAAATCATTTTAATATCTAAAGTGCTGGCTTTTTTTAATAAAGTTTGTACAGGAGCCCCATATTTACCAACAATATTAAAATAATAACGTCTTGCTTCACAAGCCCAATCTTCATCATGTGATAAAGCCCCAAATTTACCAAAGCCGTCTGCTGAGAATAATATTTTTTCAGTTGTTTCATATTCAACCATTACTTCAGGCCAATGCACCATCGGTGCCATGATAAATTTCAAATGATGATTTCCTAAATCTAATTCTTCTCCTTCTTTAACCACAATACATCTTTCATCTAATCCTTCAATATTAAAAAATTGAGGAAGCATCGCTTTTGCTTTGGCACTTAAAACAAGTTTTGCTTCTTTATACTTTTCTGTAAATAATTGAATATTTGCGGAATGATCAGGTTCTAAATGAGAAACAATCAAATAATCAGGAACATGTTCCTTTAATTCCTTATCTAAATTATCAAACCATTCTTTTGTCTTTCTTGCATCAACTGTATCCATAACTGCAATCTTTTCATCTAAAATAAGATAAGAGTTATAACTAACCCCATTAGGTACAATATATTGACTTTCAAAAAGATCGAGTGTTGTATCATCAACCCCAATATATTTAATCGAATCACTAATTATAATATTATTCATAAAAATCCTCCTTTTAGTCATTATAACACTAATTTCTTAATGAAATATTGTTTTCGTGATATGAAAATAATATTTTATAAAAATTTCTTACCAAAAATAAAGGAGAGATATATTATTATCGATGAAATCAGAGTATTAAGGAGTATGTTATGAGAAAAATAGCTATTTGTGATGATAGTAAATTGGATCGATAGCTTTTAAAAGTTGTTATACAAACATATTTTGAAAATAATGAAGAAGAATTTAAAATCTTTGAATATGAATTAGGAGATAATTTATTAGATGATATTGAAGTAGAACTCTTATTTTTAGATATCATTATGAATGGAACAAATGGAATGAAGATAGCTAGAAAATTAAGAGATATTCAATTTACACCAATCATCTTTCTTACAGCTCATGCAGACTATGCGGTAGAAAGTTATGAAGTATATGCAGCGGGATATTTGTTAAAACCTTATGATACAAATAAATTAACATTGCTTTTAGATGAAGTATTACAAAGAAGTGTTCAAAAAAGAATTGCTGTTAAAGTAAAAAAACAACATCGATATCTTGAAATTAATGATATTATGTATGCTGAAAGTGATAAACATGTATTAAATATTCATTTAAAAGATAGTAGAGTGATTCAAACAACAGAAAAGTTGAGTGAATTAAAAAAACGATTAATTCAAAAAGATTAATTCGTTGTCACCAAAGTTATCTTGTTAATATGGAATATATAAAAGATGCAAAAACAGATTTTATTCTTAGTAATGATATAAGAATACCAATTAGAGTAAGAGGACGAAAAGAAATTATTGAAAAATATCATAAGTATTATAGTTCAGAAAGAATGAATGATCATTTATAAGGTACAATTGTTAGTTAATAAAACAAATGTGCTTTTTTTATTACTTTTTGTGCAAAAATAGAAGATTTTTAAAAACAAATGATACAATGTTTTAAATTAGAAACATTTATTGAAAAGGGGAAAAAATGAAGAAAACACTTTATGTTTTTATTTGAAAAGAATGTATATGCTTTAGAAACAAGTAAAATCTTTTCAGATGAAATAAATAGGATCATTGTAATGGGTCTATTATAGTGTAATATCATTATTATGGTCATTAAAGAAACAAGACGTAGAAAATGACAAAACTCATTTTCTTTTTATTTCTTTTTTTATAGAGAGAATATTTCTTTTTTTGACATGCAATTCCTTGAAAAAAAAGATATTTTTATATCCTTATAATAACGCTTACAATTGAAATTGTATTTTAAAATTATGATGATATAATAAGCTACGAACTTAAACAAATTTCAAAGAGAAAAAAGAACTTCAGGAATAATGAAGATAAATATTTATATGAATGTTAGGAGGGAAAATATGAAAAATATCTTTGAAGTATCTCTTGAAAGCCATTATCAATTTGAATGGGATAAATTAGGAAATATCAAAAAAGGAAGAGAACATTTAGGTGAGGAAATGCCGGTTCTTGTCTATAGATTATTAGAATACAGTATGAATGATGTCTTGTTTAAAAATTTTGGTATTGAAAAAACAGATGAAATTTTTAGACAAGCTGGTTATCTTGCAGGATGTGAATTTGCGAAAAATGCATTGCCTCTTGATGCTGATGAAAGTACATTTGTAAGTACGCTTGCTCAAACTTTAGAAACTTTAAAAGTAGGTATTTTAAGAATGGAAGAAGCGGACTTTGAAAAAGGTGAATTTGTAATTACAGTTCATGAAGATCTTGATTGTAGTGGATTGCCACCAACAGGTGAAGTTGTATGTAAATATGATGAAGGTTTTTTTGCGGGAATTTTAGAAGCATATACCAAGAAGCCTTTTAAAGTAAGAGAAGTTGATTGCTGGTCTAGTGGAAGTAGAGTATGTCGTTTTAAAGGAACAGTAGATGATGATCGATAAGGATCAAGAACTTTTCTTAGATTACATTAAACAACTTTTATATAACACAGATGAAGCAACACTTTGTCGTGATGAACTTTCAGATGATGTAACACAGCTTGCAGATGGAATTGAATATTTAGGTGAAGTGATCAAAGATGAAAAGATTGTTTTATCTAAAATGGCCCAAGGAGAAGTAGATGAAGAATTTTCTATATCTCACAATTATTTAGCGGCTCCTGTTAAAAGCATTCAAAGTAATTTAAAGCATTTATCATGGGTTGCTCAAAGAGTTGCGGCAGGTGATTATAAACAACATGTTTCAAGCTTAGGAAGCTTTTCTGATTCATTTAATGAAATGATTGATCAATTAAGCCATTATCGAGAAAAGATGGAACATATCAGTAATACAGATGTCTTAACGGGAACTGCGAATCGACGTGCTTTTAATCAAATGATTAAAAAGCTTTGGGATAAAGATATTCCTTGTGCCATTGTATTTATTGATATTGATGGTTTGAAGTATGTAAATGATAATTATGGTCATTCTGGAGGAAATCGCTATATTAAAGAAGTATGTCAAATCTTGAAAATGAATTTAAAAGAAGATGAATTTATTTTTAGAATTGGTGGGGATGAACTACTTATTTTATCTAAAAAAGAAGATGCACATATATGTGAAGAACGTCTACTAGAAATACGCTTACAATTTAGAGAAGAAATGAAAAAGAAAGTACCGTATCCATGTGATTTTAGTTTTGGTTGTGTGGATATTGATAAAAAAGAAAACAAAACAATTAGTGAATATTTAAGTCTTGCTGATAAAAAAATGTATCATTTTAAAATGCAACATTATATTGATCAAAGACGACCTAAATACAGTAATCATATTGATAAAAGTGGTTTAGATAGTCGTATTTTTGATGCTTTTTCTCAAACATCAATCAACCGCTATGCTTATATATGTAATATGGAAACAAATGTTTCAAGATGGTCCGTACAAGCTGTCAAAGACTTTGATTTACCTTATGAATATATGTATGATGCAGGTAAAATATGGGAAGAACATATTCATCCAGATGATTGTAAAGAATATGAAGAAGATATTGAAGCAGTTTTCTCTGGAAAGAAAGAATGTCATGATTTAACATATCGTGCACGTTTAAAAAATGGTAAATATATAAAATGTCGTTGTGAAGGATATGTCTTAAGAGGAAGAACGGCTAAAGAACCCAATCTTTTTGCAGGAATACTTACACGAGTCGATGAAGCAGTGAATTATGAAGAAAGATAGTTTTAAGTGTGATCAAGGTGATCTCACTTTTTTATTTATCAAAAAAGAAAAGACTAAGAACACCTAAAATAAAACATCCAGAGCAATCACATTGATAATTTGTTCGATTCAATTTGATTTTGATTTAAAAGTAAACAAAATCATACCAATAACAGTTGTTTCAAAGAATAAACAAATTGGAAATGTCATGATTTGAGGTAAAAGGCATGCAAAGTGAATACTTTTTCTACCGGTATTAAACCAACAAAAAGGAGAAAGAACACATAACTGTTTATTTAAAAAATGAATGTTTCGTCTCTTTAAAGCAACAAGTATTTTCCAAAGTACTTTCCCACAACCAATATGCAAAGAATGATCTCTATAAAAAGAACAAATTATGAAAATGTGAAGCAATTAAAAGTATGGTTATACAAAAGAAAAGAATATTTGCAGATACTTGAAAAGTACTATATTGTAGATATTGGAATGCGCTATATGTTACTAGGAACACAAAAAATAGATGCTGGACATATTTTAGAAAATGTTGTGTATTTAGAATTATTAAGAAGAGGAAATAAAGTATTTGTAGGGAAAGTTGATCATTTTGAAGTGGATTTTGTTGCGCAAAATTCTAAAGGTATCGAATACTATCAAGTTGCATTAACTGTATGTGATGAAAAAACACTTCAAAGAGAGTTAAGACATCTTCAAGCTATTCAAGAATTACCCTAAAGTTATTCTTACAATGGATGATGATCCTGAAGTGCAATATGAAGGAATACGACGTATTAATGCACGAAATTGGTTATTAGGGCTAATTGAATAGTTTTATTAGTGTTAAATAATATAGAATAGGGGATCCTTTAAAGAGGATTTTTTTAATTTTTTAGCACTTATGTGTTGACAGTGCTAAAAATATGAATATAATAAAATTAGCACTAGGGATAAAGGAGTGCTAAAGGAGAGTGATAACATGGATATCGAAAAATTTACAGCCAAGATGCAAGAGGCAATTCAAAAAGCAAGTCAATTAGCATTAAGTTATAAGCATCAAGTAATTGACATTGAACATGTATTGTATGTTTTATTGAATGATAGTAGTGGTATTTTTCCAAGGGTGTTATCTAAGCTAAATAAAGATAAAAATCATTTCATTCAAGTATTAGAACAAAGGCTTCAACAAAAAACGACACTTGAAAATATTGATGTCAATAGCATGAGAATAAGCTATAGCTTAAATGATTTACTTGCGAAAGCAAATAGTCAAATGACATCGTTTAAAGATGAATATATGTCTGTAGAACATATCATTATGGCTTTATTTGAAATAAATGAAAATTGGGTCAAAGATTTATTGAACCAAGAAGGTATGAATAAAAAGGATACAAAAAAGGTAATTTTAGAAATGCGGGGTGATCATATGGTAGACAATCCAAATCCAGAAAATACTTATGAAGTATTAGAAAAATATGGACGTGACTTAACAAAAGATGTGGAAAATGGAAAATTAGATCCAGTTATTGGACGTGATGATGAAATTCGTCGTGTGATTCAAATCTTGTCACGTAAAACAAAAAATAATCCAATTTTAATTGGTGAACCAGGTGTTGGTAAAACAGCCATCGTTGAAGGATTGGCATGGCGTATTTATAAAAATGATGTACCAATTTCTTTACAAAATAAAACTTTATATGAACTTGATTTAGGTTCACTTGTAGCTGGTGCTAAATACCGTGGTGAATTTGAAGAAAGATTGAAAGCAGTTTTAGGTGAAATTAAAAAAGCAAATGGAAATATCATCTTATTTATTGATGAAATCCATCAATTAGTTGGTGCTGGTAAAACAGATGGTGCGATGGATGCTGCTAACTTATTAAAACCAATGTTGGCTCGTGGTGAACTTCATTGTATTGGAGCAACGACTTTAGATGAATATAGACAATATATTGAAAAAGATGCGGCTCTTGAAAGACGTTTCCAAAAGGTACAAGTTGATGAACCAACAATTGATGATAGTATTGCTATCTTACGTGGTTTAAAAGATTCTTTTGAAAGACATCATGGGGTTAAAATCAATGATAGTGCTATTATTGGGGCTGTTAATTTATCACAAAGATATATTACGGATCGTTTCTTACCAGATAAAGCCATCGATTTAATCGATGAAGCGTGCGCTTCAATTCGTATGGAAATTGATTCTTTACCAGAAGAATTAGATGGTATTACACGTGAAAAGAATCGATTAGAAATGGAAAGAATTTCGATTGAAAAAGAAGATAGTAATGAAGATAATGTAAAACGTTTAAATGATATTAAAGAACGTATTGCTTCTTTAACTGAACAAGAAACAGCATTAAAAGCAAAATGGAAAGAAGAAAAGTCTTCATTAGATCATATTAAAGAATTAAAGAATCAAAAAAATAAACTTGTAGCTTTACAAGATAAATATATGCAAGAAGGTAATTTACAAGAAGCTTCTAAACTTCAATATGGTGATATTCCAAAAATCACCAAAGAAATTGCTGATCTTGAAGCAAAAGAATCGGATGATGCTTTACTTCAAGAAAAAGTAACTGTTGATAATGTCTCAGAAGTTATTTCAAGATGGACAGGTATTCCAATGAATAAATTAATGGCTTCTGAAAGAGAAAAACTTTTAGCCTTAGATGATACATTAAAAGTACGTGTTATTGGTCAAGATGATGCAATCACTAAAGTAACAGATGCTATCTTACGTAGCCGTGCTGGTATCAATGATGAAGAAAAACCAATTGGTTCCTTCTTATTCTTAGGTCCAACTGGGGTTGGTAAAACAGAAGTGGCTAAAGCTTTAGCAGAACAATTATTTGATACTGAAAAGAATATTGTGCGTATTGATATGTCTGAATATATGGAAAAATTCAGTGTCTCTCGTTTAGTAGGAGCTCCACCAGGATATGTTGGTTATGAAGAAGGTGGACAATTAACAGAAGCAGTAAGACGTCATCCTTATAGTATTGTATTATTGGATGAAATTGAAAAAGCCCATCCTGATGTTTTCAATATCTTACTTCAAGTCTTAGATGATGGACGTATTACAGATAGTAAAGGTAATACAGTTAGCTTTAAAAATACAATTATTATCATGACAAGCAATATTGGTTCTCAATATTTATTAGAAGGAAATAATGAAGAAAATAGAAAACTTGTCAAAGAAGAATTAAAAGCGCACTTTAAACCAGAATTCTTAAATCGTATTGATGAAATTGTTATGTTTAATTCATTAGATAGTTCAGTAGTAAGAAAAATTATTGATAAATTTATTGGTCAATTAGTTCATCGTTTACAAGATAAAAAGATTACGATTTCTTTAACTGATCAAGCTTATCAAATGATTCAAGAAGAAGGATTTGATCCAATCTATGGAGCAAGACCATTAAAGAGATTTATTCAATCTCAAATTGAAACAAAACTTGCTAAAGAAATTATTAAAGGAACAGTTCATCAAGGACAACATGTAGAAGTTGATTATCAAGATGGATTTGTTTTAAAAGCTCAATAAGGAAGTAGTATAAAAGCTACTTCTTTTTTTATAAAACTATTTTGTATTTAGAAAGAAAATAATAGCTAATTAAGTACGAAAAATCGTACTTTTCTTTTTGAAATTGTAGGAATATAAATAAAAATGTAAAATTGTTTTTTCTTGGGGAAATATTATGCTAGAATATGTTGGGGTGAAAGACGATGCAAAAATATTTTATCAATGAAAATATCGAATTAAATAAATCTTTCAAAATAGAAAGTAGTGATCAACATCATATAGAAAAAGTAATGCGTAATAAAAATGGTGATCAAATTATTTGTGTAGACTTAAAACATATTCAATATTTATGTTTAATTGAAAATGTTCAAGAAGGTACAATTTTACCAATTGAAAAATTAGATATTAATAATGAATTAGATGTAGAAGTTACACTTGTTTATGCTTTACCTAAAGGAGATAAATTTGAATTTGTTTTACAAAAAGCTTGTGAGTTAGGAGTTCATCATATTATTCCATTAAGTTCTAAAAGATGTGTTGTTAAACTTACTAAAGACAAATTCAATAAAAAACTGCCCCGCTATCAAAAAATATTAAAAGAAGCAAGTGAACAATCAGGAAGAAATAGAATACCTTCAATAGAAGAAGTAAAAACAATTAAAGAATTAAAACCCTATTTAAAAGATTATAATTTAGTGGCTTATGAAGAAACTGCTAAACAACATGAACATGGTGAATTATTTCATACTTTACAACAATTAAAAGCAGGAGATCAATTATTGATTATTGTTGGTTGTGAAGGTGGCTTTGATGAAAGTGAAATTCAAGAATTAAACGAGATGGGCGTTAAATGTTGTTCATTAGGTAACCGTATTTTAAGAAGTGAAACAGCACCACTTTATTTAATGAGTGTCATTGGTTATTCAAGGGAGCTTACAAAATGATTAAATTATTAAAGAAATATGGGGTAGAGTTAAAATTAAAAAAATGTGATTTGTTTCGTCTTATTGAAGGACAAAAAGATACTTTTCTTGAAGATGGTTTTGCTTTTAAAATGACAAATGAAGAAGAAATGTTTAAATATGAAGTGATTTTAAATGGTATTTATAATAAGACAAAAATAGAAGGGGAATATAAGAGATTTGTTTATGAGACACAAGATGCTATTCAATATTTAAATTATGAAGAAAAACAAAAAATGTTTAATAGTATTATTAGTGAAACGTTAAAAAATTTAAAACTCATGAAAGCTGATCAACAAATTATTTTAATTCCTTATTTAGAACCTTTTGTAAATGAAAGATATTTAAATAATTATATGTTATTAACATTAAAACAACATCAATTGTATGTTAAAAATTATCAAAGAAATATAGAAATTCCTTATCAACTTTATGGTTTAAAAGTATTACGTTCTGCTTTTTCTTCTTTAAAAGGAATAGCTGAAGATGAAAATTATGAATATTATTATTATGATGGTTTAAAGAAAATCTATATTTTTGATAAGAAAGAATATGGTTTAGTAGATAGTTTTCCAATAATTGATAAATATTTCCAAGGAAATACATCTTTAGATGATATAAGAGAAGTTATGACTTATTATAAACAACCTCAACAATTTATAAATCAATTACATGAATTAAATTATTTAAGTGATAAAGTACATAAAAAAATTATGAAAAAATTAAAGTAGGTGAAAGAATGAAAGTTGCATTCCATACATTAGGATGTAAAGTTAATTCCTATGAATCTCAAGCAATGCTAAATATGTTTGAAGAAGCAGGATATGAAGAAGTTGATTTTAAAGAAGTGGCAGATGTTTATGTTGTTAATACATGTACTGTCACAAATACAGGAGATAGTAAATCTCGTCAAATGATACGCAAAGCAATTCGTAAAAATCCTCAAGCAACTGTTTGTGTTGTTGGATGTTATAGTCAAGTAGCACCTCAAGATATTGAAGCAATTGAAGGTGTAAGTATCATTTTAGGGACACAATTTAGAAATGAAATTGTTGATTTAGTAGAAAAGTATCAACAAACACATGAAAGAATTGTGAAAGTTTCTGAAGTTAAACAATTAAGAAAATTTGAAGATTTAAATATTGATCGTTTTTTACATACGAGAGCTTATTTAAAGATTCAAGATGGATGTAATAATTTCTGTACATATTGTATTATTCCTTATGCTAGAGGAAGAGTGCGATCTAGAAAACCAGAAAGTGTTATTAAACAAGCAAAGGAATTAGTAGCTAAAGGATATGTAGAAATTGTTTTAACAGGGATTCATACAGCAGGATATGGTGAAGATTTAGAAAATTATAGTTTTTATGATTTATTAGTAGATTTAACAAAAATAGAAGGATTAAAGAGACTTCGTATTTCTTCTATTGAAACAAGTCAAATTACTGATGATATTATTGATTTAATTTCAAAATCTAAAATTATTGTGGATCATTTACATGTACCGCTTCAAGCTGGGTGTGATGAAACACTTAAACGTATGAATAGAAAATATAATTGTGAACAATATTATGAAAAATTATCAAAAATTAGAAGATTGATTCCTGATATTGTTTTTACAACAGATGTCATTGTTGGTTTTCCTGGAGAAAGCGAAGAAGAGTTTGAAAAAACTTATGAATTTATTAAAAAAGTGGGATATACACAACTTCATGTTTTCCCTTATTCTATGCGTAAAGGAACGCCAGCAGCACGTATGGTACAAGTTGATGAAAAAATCAAACATGAAAGAGTTAATCGATTGATTGCATTATCTCATGAGTTAAATGAAAATTATGCAAAATCTCAAATTGGTAAAACTTTAAGAGTGCTTTTTGAAAAAGAAGATCATGGATATTATGTGGGACATGGAGATAATTATTTACTTATAAAAGTACAAAGTGATGAACAATTGATAGGTCAATTGAAGAATGTTATAATTGATTCATATGATGAAATGTTAATTGGAAGAGTGGTATAATGAAACGATTAAATGAGTTGTTTGATATTGATAATGATATGAAAATATACTCAATTCATAGTGATTCAAGATATGTAAAACCCTATTCTATATTCTTTTGTATTGAAGGATTGAGTGTAGATGGACATCGTTATGTGGATGATGCTATTTTTCAAGGAGCAAAAGTTATTGTTCATAGCAAGGATATAGAAAAACAACCAGGCATTATTTATATTAAGGTAGCAGATGCTTTAGATGAATTAAATAGAGTTTCTAATGTATTCTATGATTATCCAAGTAAGAAAATGCGTGTTGTTGGAGTGACTGGAACAAGTGGTAAAACAGTTGTTGCTTCAATGGTTAAAAGTGTGATGGATCATTATTGTAAAGCAGCTTACATGGGAACAATTTCTTTAGAGTATGATGGGGTAGAAGAACAGTGCCCTTATACGACGCCAGAAACTTTATATGTACAAAAGAAATTGTTTGATATGGCAAGACGTGGTGTTAAGGTTGTTGCCATGGAAGCAAGTAGTCATGGTTTGGCACTTAAAAGAATTGATGCAGTCGATTTTAATATTGCTGTTTTAACAAATATTTCTGATGAACATTTAGATTTTCATGGAACTAGAAGACAATATATTGAAAGTAAGAAAAAACTATTTTCAATGTTATCTACAAATTCGATTGCTGTTTTAAATAAAGATGAAGAAGTTTTTGCTGAATTTAAAGCAGCTACGAAAGCAAGAATTATGACTTATGGTATTAAAAATGAAAGTGAAATTATGGCTAAAAATATAGAACTTTATATTGATCATAGTGAATTTGATCTTTCATTAAAAGGAAATCTATATCATATTGTTTGTCCAACAATTGCTGATTTTAATATTTATAATGTTCTAGCAACGGTAGGAGTACTTGTTGGTTTAGGATTTGATGATCGCATGATCATTGAAGCCATTAGTGATTTAAAACCAGTTAATGGAAGAATGGAGCTTATTCCTAATAAACATAAAATTACGATTATTGTCGATTATTGTTGTCATACAAAAGATTTTGAAAATGTTTTTAAATTTGCAGATCGTGTTTCTAGAGGAAATATTATTGCTGTTTTAGGAGCACCGAGTAAAAGACATATGGCAAGAAGAAAGAAAATAGGAGCATTGGCCAATAGATATTTAGATCATGTGATTTTGACTGAATTAGATGATCGAGGAGAAAATATTGAGGAAATTTGTAAAGAAATTCAAAGTGAGATTACAGATATTCCAAGCATTATTATTCCTAATCGTGCAGTAGCTGTTGAACAAGCCATTGAACAAGCAAGTCCAGGAGATGTTGTTTTATTATTAGGAAAAGGTCATGAAAAATTTATTGCCTTAGAAGTTGGTCAAAGAGAGTATGAAGGAGATAAAGCGATAGCATTAAAAGCTATTAAAAGAGTATACGAAGGAGAAGAAGAAAATGAACTACAACAAAATGATTGATCATACTGTTTTAAAAGCAGATACACCTTTAGAAACAGTTAAAAGAATTTGTGATGAAGCAATGGAATATGGTTTTGCAAGTGTTTGTATTAATCCATGCCATGTTGCTTATTGTGCAGACTATCTAAAAGATAGTGATGTCAATGTATGTACAGTTATTGGTTTTCCATTAGGGGCTAATACAAGTGCAGTGAAAGCATTTGAAACAAAGGATGCGATTGCTAATGGGGCTGATGAAATTGATATGGTAATGAATATCGGAGCTTTAAAAGATAAAAATTATGATTTAGTAAGAGATGATGTTAAAGCGGTAGTTGAAGCTGCTAATGGAACATTAGTAAAAGTTATTTTAGAAACTTGTTTACTTACAGAAGATGAAATTAAAAAAGCATGTGAATTATGCGTAGAAGCAAAAGCTGATTATGTAAAAACAAGTACTGGTTTTTCAACAAGAGGGGCTACAATTGAAGATGTTAGAATCATGAAAGAAGCTGTTCATGGAAAAGCAAAAGTAAAAGCTGCAGGTGGTGTTAGAACACCTGAAGATATGGTGAAAATCGTTGCTGCTGGAGCTGATCGTATTGGAACAAGTGCAGGATGTTCTTTAGTTAAAAAATAAGATGGATGTAATTTTAATTTTTTAATGTTATTTACAAAATACAGGTATAAAATGAAAAATATGTAAATGGTATGGGTAACCAAATAATTTAGGGGGAAAGCCAAATTATTTAGGGGACAACTTTAGGG
>NZ_JAJDKB010000028.1:0-34678 GCF_020589955.1 Faecalibacillus sp. TM498 | reverse complement strand
ATGATTTTGAAAAACAACGTCTGATATATTCTTCTCGGCTAAGTTTACTTTTAATTACTTTTCTATTCAAATCATTAAATTCATCATCATTTAATCTTACTTTAATTTCATGATTTCTTCTCATATTCTCCCTTCTTTCTTTGTTGGCGCTGCCAACTTGTGATTGTATTTTGGGCACAAAATACGTTGCTTGCTAATACAAAAACTACGAATTTAACATCCTATTATGATAAACTTCAATATCCTCATTATAAAGTTTTTTAAACTTCTCTTCTAAAGAATTCTTATAAGCTCTTTGCACTTCCAGATTAGCAATACTATCTGTGTTTAACCACTCTTTATATATTCCTTCTTTGCTTTCATCCATTTCTTCTACTTCACAATTTATATTTTCAAAATGGTTTGCAACTCCAACTTCCATATTTTCTAATGGATAGATATCTTTGTAATTATTAATAATACTTCTATCTAATATCATAATGATTGCTGCATCTTGATTTGCTAAGTTTTTTGTTAATCCATAAGCTTTTTTTATTAATATTCTTAATGCATCTGGAGTTAAAGGTGAATGATTTTTTTCTCTCACCTTTATAAAGCTTTCAAATTTTGCTCTAACCTTTTCATTGTCTATTTCATTTAAGATTCCAGCCAACTCTAATCTATCCTGTTCTTCACTATTCTTTTCTATACTATCCTGTGTTTCCAAAATGGATACACAATCTGTATCCACATTGGATACAAACTGTGTACATTCATCTTTCATTACATATTTTTTTCCAACCAATACTAATTGTTGTTTTTCTTTTTGATAAATCGTTGCTTTAAAACGATCCTTTTGAATATAATTGTGAAGATTCCAATGAATAATCACAACAATACCACTATCAAATTTCTTTATAAATCCATTTTCTACTAGTAGCTCCATATCTTCTATTTGACTATTCACATATTTCATAATCTTTTTTGGACTATTCACAAATCCTTCATCATCAGCATTCAAACTTAAATGAAAATACAAATTTTGTGCACTCGATGGCAAATCCAAAAACAAATCACTATTTATTATTGTTTTGGAGAACATTCTTCTTTCCGCCATAAATTTTCCTTAAAAAACTTTATCAATTTTATTCACAAGATCAACATCTGTACTAACAAATAAGTGAATATATGTTTTAAAACATTCCGCTTCAGAATGTCCCATACGTCTAGCAATCGCCGTAACTGAACATCCCATATTCGCCAATAAACTTGCATGGGAATGGCGTAAGTCATGCAAACGAATTCTTTCCAGTCCAGCAAGATCCGCCATATCCCAAAAACGATGTCTAATTGTTTCTCTTGCAATAGGAACATCCACCCCAAATAAAAATGTTTGATTTGTCACTCCATATATCTTTTTATAATAACTGATATATTCTACTAAAATCTCACAAAGATTTGTAGGAATCATTATTGTTCTTTCACTTCGACTTGATTTAGCTGGACCGATATGCCACCTATTATCTCCAATTCCAAAACTTAATGTTTTATTAATGTGAATTGTTTTCTTCTTTAAATCCACATCTTGTAAAGTAAGTGCTGATAGTTCTCCTACTCTCATACCAGTAAAATAAAGAACATTAATAATTACATAACATTCATATTCATGATGTACTTTATCCTTCGGCGCAGTTAACATAAGTTGTTTGAACTGTTCAGGAGTATAAAACTTCATTTCCTTTTTTATCTCATCTGGTTTTTTATAACGATCTATTTTAGTCATAGGATTATAGAGTATATAGTTTTCTTTTACACCAAACTTAAAAATTTTATTTAGATAAGAGTAGATTCCATTTACATAATTTGTTGAAGCCCCTCTTTTGATAAATGTATTTAATATCTTTTGAATATCAGCAGAAGTAATTGAAGATGCTTTTAAATCATATAAATCTACAAATTTCATCAACATATAGGCGTTGGTTTGTTTGGTTGTTGCTTTTATATTATTTTTAACTTTATCATCATATAATTCAGTAAGTTCTTTAAAAGTTACCGAACTGACTTTTTGTTTTTGTTCAAAATTAAATTTATCTTTAAAATCTAATTCTATTTTCTGTGCTTCCTTCTTCGTGGTCACACCTTTTAACTTTTTTGTATAGTTATAATAATCATTAGGACCTCTTTTAATTGTTCCTTTCATTACATAACCATCTTTTGTCTTATAGACAGCCATAAAGACTAATCTCCTTTCTTGAAAACATTGAACTTTATTCACAAGTTCGATATAATCAAGGAGTAAATTGTTCCAAATTTACATGTGAACTAATTGTCGCAACCAATTAGTTCCTTTTTTTTACTTCTTGATTAAAAAAATCCTTAACTACCGCAACTGGAATTTTTCCATACAAACATCTTTGTGGATCAATATCATACATGATACGCATGCGTTTCATAAAATTGATAGCACTACTTCTCGATACATTTGCATATTCTGCAATTTCAGTTGCACCCCAAAAGAGTTTTTCCATGTGTACCCACCTCCTTCTTTACAATTTAGCAAATTTATGCTAAATTGATTACATACATATACTAGCATTTAAAATTATACTTTTCAATATGTTTTTAGCATAAATATGCTAAAATAGTGAATAATACCATTATAAACAGAAAAGAGGATACATACTATGTTAACAATCAATAATGTATTGATTAATAGAATTGAGTCACAATCACTTTATGAAAAGTTATCAACTTTACCAACTATAGGTGATAGACTAAAATTTTTAAGAAAAGATTATCTCAAGAAGTCACGTGCAAAAATGGCAAGTGAAATGCAGATAGAACCTACTACAATTCAAAAATATGAGGAAAACAGAACTACTCCAAAAATATCACGTTTGAAAGAATTTGCAGATTATTTTCAATTACCTGTTGAAGTACTTACCGGAGAAGATGCCGATGTGATGATCATGGAAGATTACTTCTTGATTGGTAATTTACAATATTTTTGTTGGAGAATAGACTTTGATAGAGATCTATCAATTAGTGAAGAATTATTAAAACAAATTAAAATTGCTATTTATAAAGCAAATATTGAAATAGTTAAGCACATTAAAAATCAAAATGATTTAATATATGTATTGAAGCTCTTTGATTTGGATGAAGAAGATAGTTCTAGTGCACTTATTGATTTATTTGAGAAGAACATTCAATTAGTCACTAGAGGAGATTATAACGAAGATCATCAAAGAATAGAAAAACTATCTAAGGTTTTTGATTACGCAATTAATACAAAAAATCTTATTGATAAGAAAACTTATAATTCGATTGTGAATATCCTTTATCCACTTGTAGAATGTTATAAAAATAACCCTGAATAGACCACTTATTTTAAGCATCAAAAATTAATGATTTTTTGGTGCTTTTTTGGTGGGAATTTTGCACTTTTTTCGAATTTTTTTGGTATTTTTTTGGTATAGCCCATTTTTAGGGCATTTTTGACCATTATTTTATTCATAAAAAATAAAAACTCACAAATCAAAAAAACGTTGATTTCATGCGGGTTTTGGCGTAAAAAAAAGGGCTTCTTCTATCTTGAAACCCTTTTTTATTTAGCATATTTTTCGCTAGATTAAGCTAATTCAGCAAAATATTTAATAGTTCTAACCATGTTAGAAGTGTATGAGTTTTCGTTGTCATACCAAGCAACTGTTTGAACTTCTGTAGTTCCGTTGTCTAATGGTTTAACCATAGTTTGAGTTGCATCGAATAATGATCCGTAAGTGATTCCTACGATATCAGAAGATACTAATGGTTCTTCAGTATATCCGAATGATGGAGTAGTTGCTGCTTTCATAGCTGCATTTACTTCTTCAACTGTAACTTCACCTTCAACAACTGAAGTTAAGATAGTTGTAGATCCAGTTGGAACTGGTACACGTTGTGCAGAACCAATTAATTTACCATTTAATTCTGGGATTACTAATCCGATTGCTTTTGCAGCACCTGTTGAGTTAGGAACGATGTTAACTGCAGCTGCACGAGCTCTTCTTAAGTCACCTTTTCTATGAGGTCCATCTAATACCATTTGATCTCCAGTGTAAGCATGTACTGTTAACATGATACCAGATTTGATTGGTGCTAAATTATTTAAAGCGTTAGCCATTGGTGCTAAACAGTTAGTTGTACATGAAGCTGCTGAGATGATAGTGTCAGAAGCTTTTAAAGTACCTTCGTTTACACCGAATACGATTGTTGGTAAGTCATTTCCAGCAGGTGCTGAGATAACAACTTTTTTAGCTCCAGCATCGATATGAGCTTGAGATTTAGCTTTAGATACATAGAACCCAGTACATTCTAATACTACGTCTACACCGATTTCTCCCCATGGTAATTCAGCTGCGTTAGCTTTAGCGTAGATTTTGATTTCTTTTCCATCAACTGTGATTGAATCTTCACCAGCTTCTACTGTATCAGCTAATGCATATTTACCTTGTGCTGAATCATATTTTAATAAGTGTGCTAACATTTTAGGATTAGTTAAATCGTTGATTGCTACAACTTCATATCCTTCTGCATTAAACATTTGTCTGAATGCTAGACGTCCGATACGTCCAAATCCGTTAATTGCTACTTTTACTGCCATTTTATTAATATTCCTCCTTGTAAATAGCTTTTATGCCATTATTATAAGTCAAAAACTTCACAAAAGCAACTATTACAACGTTGATTTCTTGTATAAGATGCATTAATTTTTCCTTTATTTTTCTAATAATTCCCATTTCATCATATCGTTAGCGCTTACACTATTTTCTACTATTTTTTTAAAAAAATTTTTACTTATTTCATCAGCGCAAAGAATAATTTTTATTATTAATTTCTATAATTACATATGGAGGTTATTTTATGCATCTAATACCAACCGTTATAGAAAAAGATAAAAATCATCAATATGCCTACGATATCTATTCCAAACTTTTAGAAGAAAGAATTATTCTACTTACAGGAACTATCGACGATGCCATGGCAAGTTCAATTATTGGTCAATTACTTTATTTAGAAGCACAAGATAATAAAAATGATATTTACATGTATATCAATTCACCTGGCGGTAGTGTTTCTGCAGGACTAGCAATTTTTGATACAATGAACTTTGTTTCATGTGATGTCAGCACAATTTGTTGTGGCATGGCAGCAAGTATGGCTTCTATTCTTTTAAGTGCAGGTTCCAAAGGAAAAAGATGTGCATTAAAAAATAGTGAAATAATGATACATCAACCTCTTGCCTCTTTAGAAGGACAAGCAAGTGATATTGAAATAAACGCCAAAAGAATATGCAAACAAAAGAAAAAACTTTCACTTATTTTAAGCGAAAATTCTAAACAATCATTAGAAAAAATCATTCATGATTGTGATCGTGATTACTACTTAGATCCATTAGAAGCTTTAGAATATGGTCTTATTGATGAAATCATTTAGATTTAGGGGATTTAACATCCCTTTTTCTACATAAAAAAATACAAATTCCACTTAAAGCACCAAGCATTATAAAATAATTCAACTTTGAACTATCACCTGTTTTAATCGCTTGAATAATTGGTTGATCATACATGATGACTTTTTGTATTTCTCCAGTATCTTTAATCACAAATTCGACTTTTTCACTCTTTTCATAACCATAAGGTGCCATTGTTTCTTCTAAAATATATTTTTTACCAACTTCCAAATGACAAATGCGGTGTTCTTGATCAGTTGAAATCCAAGAATCAAGAACTTCTCCATCTTCATTTTTCACTTGTAAATGAGCTCCAGACAATTCTTTTTTATTTGTTATGTCTTTTTTAGAAATATCCACTTTAATATCTTCATCAACAACTTTTAAAACAATATTCTTTTCTCTTATTTCAAAAATTTGTTCTTTAGCTGTTGCATATCCACAAGGTGTCAATGTTTCTCTTAAAATATATTTTTCCCCACTATTAAGTCCTTGTATTAAGTGGGCTGTCTCATCTCCTTGAATATCTATACAATAATATGTCACATCTTCTCCATCTTTCAACATTAAAAAATAATCATTTGATTTTAATTGGGGAACAACTTTGTATTCAATACCTTCTTCATTTTTACCTTGACACATATCCCCTTTTAATATTTTTTTCTTCATAACATCATTAATATCAAAAATATGTTGTCCTGTAATCCATTGATCAATTCTATTTTTTGTTTTTGTAGAAACAACTGTAAGCTGTGCTCCTTTTAACAAATTACCATCTTCTTTTTGTTTATAAACTTTAACAAAAGTATCAATCATTTCTATTTTTTGATTTTCTTTTTCATAAGAAACTGTAAAAGATATATCATTTACTAAATTAAATCCTAAAGGTGCTAAATCTTCATGTAAAGTATACGTTTTTCCTTCTTCTAACCCACTTACAGGATGTTCATTTCCATCACTATACCATTGATCAACTGTATTCCCTTCCTCATCTATTACTTGTAATAAAGCTCCTTGAATTTCTTCACCACCTAAAGTTACTTTAGAAATTGTTACAACTTTATCTTTCATATTTACTTTTTGAATTTTTCCATCTTCATTGACTTTAAATTCAATTTTCGTTGCTTTTACATATCCTGCTGGACTTGTATCCTCATTTAAATAATAAGTTTTTCCACTTTCTAATCCATCTATTTCATGGGCCTTATTAGATGAAATCCATTCATCAATAACTTTTCCCTCTAAATCCGTAATAGACATTTTAGCACCACTAACTTCTTGATCACCAGTAACATCGGTTTTAGTAAATGTTGTCTTAGTAATTTGATTTGTTTGTTCATGAGAGTTTGTATAAATTGTTGTTGTATGATCTTTTTGTGTAATTTCAAAATCATAAGGTGTAGAATCTAAAACATAACCTTGAGGGCATGAAACTTCAACAACTTGATATTTTCCAAGAGGAATTCCTGTCATTTCTAATTGACCATTTTCATCTACAGAAATAATTCCTTCTTCATTCATTATTCCTTTTGAAACTTGTACACCATTTGAATAAGTAATCATTTGACCATCATTTGTATCAACAATACATTTTCCACTTCCTAAAGTAATTATTTCCCCTTTAGAATATAATTTTTTCAAGGATACTGTATCAACAATATCATTCATTGCTACAACTTTATATTTTGTTTTTTTAATATCTTTATCTGCAAGATCAACAGCTCCCTGACGTGCGTCTTCAAGTTTCTTTTGAAGTTTTAATGTTCCTGTTGGTCTTAATGTATTTACAACAATTTTCTTTGTTGTCTTATCTTTTACAATTGTCACTTGCCATTTAGCAACAACAGGTGCAAAGTGATCTTCACATTCAATCTCAGTAAGTGAATAAGTTCCTACAGGTAAATAATCAATAAATAATTCATAATCTCCATTTTCATCTTTTGTGACTTCAAAAGTTTCATCATATCCTGTATAAGAAGTTGAAATTAATCTAAATTTAGAATTTTTTTGAAATTCAGAAGTATTATCTACCTTAGAAAGGCGTAACGCTCCAAAATCCAACCATTCAACTTCATATTTTAATTTATTTCCATCAGGATCTAAATTCCATGAACCTTCTGTTTGTGTTCCTTCTGCACCATCTTTAATAGCTAATGCAGTAAACATTTCACAACCTTTTCCCGCAATATTTCCTGACTTATAATTTTCTGGACTATTTTTACATGGTGCTGTTAAATAGAAACTTTCTCCACCATTTACAGTTGCCGTCCCTCCTGTTTGCATCGTTCCTTTTGTTACGTTATATAGTGTAACATTATTTTGTAAAGGAACTTGAATGGTAGAATGACTTGTTCCTTCTAATTTAACAGTATTTGTTTTTTGAAGTTTATTTACCTTATCAAATTCAGCCTTAAAAGAGGCTGTAACTCCACCATCTTGACTTGGGCTAAAATAAGCATAACCAATATCAGGTTGATTCATAAGCCAGTTATAGCCCCATAAAATATTATCTCCATAACCACTATTACCATCTGCATTTGGCCATTTAGCATTGAAATCTTTTAAGTTTAACCCCATTAAATCTCCGCCATAAGCATAAGAAAGCCAAATATGGGTAAACAAATAAGCACCATCATCAAAGTTACCATGCTTTTCTCCAAAATCATCAGGAACACAAGAGTTTAATTCAACTGTATACATTTCTTTAATTGCTTGATCATAGCCTGGTCCTCCAAATCCATAATAAAGAATTTTTCTGACAGCCTCATTATTTTCAATCACTTGAGCTGGGTATTTTCCAACTGATGGTGATTTTTTACTTGCTTCTAAACAATAAGCATATTTATTATCATATTTACACATATAAGTGGACCATTTTTTCGCACTAGCTATTTTAGAAGACCACCACCATGGATAATCAATTTGTTTAATACGTGTAAATTCATGAGGTGTACTATTATCCCATGCTTCGACATTATTTGCATATTTTTGTGAAAAACACATAGATAAAATAAACACCATAACTGCAAATATTTTCATAACTTTATCAAATATTTTTTTCTGTTTCATTTCATATTCCTCCATCATAAATAATTTCTAATAAAAAAAGACAATCTCTGATTGCCTATGGACCTAAAATCCACTTATAAACACAATTCACTTTTACTCCTCCTTCAATTTTCTAAGAATGATTAATTCCATAATGAAATCTACTATGCCTCCACTCTATTCCTGAAAATTCAATAGCATCTGTACACTTTGTTTGATCAAACTTCTTTTTAGCATCTTCTAAAGAAACATTTGAATCAACATATAATCCACAAAGGTAACATTCATACCAATAAACCGTTTGTAGGGGCTTTGTTTGTTGATGATCATTATCTAAATGATCCTTTACATTATTTTTTTCATTTGATTGAGAGATTGTAATGTCCTCATTCGGTTTATTATTTTCACTTTCAATCTTATTCACATTATTTTCTTGATTATTTTGAGAATTAGTTGTTTCTTGTTTATTTTCTGTAACATTGACCTTAAATTCTTTTTCTCTTCTATTTTTATAAATATCTTCTACAAATACTTTTACTTGATATTCACCTATTCTATGAATATCGATTTGACTTGTATCTATTTGAATTTCTTTTAATGGTGATAAATCGGTAGCTATGATCAATGATTTAAAATCAATACTTTCTAAATCACTTTCTTTTATAACATCTACATTTTTAGGAAATGCTAGTACAGGTGCTAATGTATCTTTACAAATAATTTGAATCGTTGAAAGCTTATTATTATATTTTATAAAAATCTTATATTTTCCTACTGCTGGATAACTTTTTTGATCTTCATTTTGAAGATTATCCGTTATACTTACATTCTTTTTTAAATAACAAATCTCCTTTTTACTCATTCCTGTTGTATCCACTAAACCTTTAAAATTAGCATAATAAGTTTGTCCATATTCAATATTGATTTTTTTCTTTTTTAGGACCAGTGTTGGTGGTGTATCTTTAGTTATAAAAAAAAGCATACCAATAAGCATGCCTAATAAAGTAATCAATACAATTAATTTTTTACACTCTTTAAAATATTTATAAATCATAATCTTCACCTCATTGAAAATAAAAAACCGCCTAAGCGGTTTATAAGATTAGTTAATTTTTTGAATAATATAACCATTTTCTTTAAATTTATCAGCAATCGCTTGAATATGAGCTTCACCATTTGTTTCACAAGTCACTCTTAATTCTACTTCAGAAAAACGAGCAAAGTTTTTAAATTGGTTATGTTCAACTCCAATAACATTTGCATTACATTCATTAAGTAAATGAGAAACAACTTCTAATTGTCCTGGAATATCTGGTAATTGTACTGAAAATGTTAAAATTCTTCCTCTTGAAATAAGTCCCTTATTGATCATCGAAGAAATTGTCATAACATCCATATTTCCACCTGAAATAAGTGAAACAACTTTTTTACGTTTACAATGTAATTTCTTTAAAGCCGCTAATGATAAAATACCTGATCCTTCAGCAATTAATTTATGTTTTTCAACAAGTAATAAGAAAGCTTCCATCAATTCATAATCACTTACAGTTACGATTTCATCAACATATTTTTTAATATATTCAAATGGAGTTTCTCCAATTTGTTTAACTGCTGTACCATCAGCGATTGTACTTACTTCACTTAATTTAACAAGTTGATCATCTTCAACTGCGGCAAGGGCACTCGCTGCACCTTCTGGTTCAACACCAACGATTTTAACAGATGGATTGATTTGCTTTGCTGCACAAGCAATACCTGAAATTAATCCACCACCACCAATTGGTACTAAAATATAATCAACATCTGGAAGTTCTTCCATAATTTCTAAAGCAATTGTTCCTTGCCCTTCCATAACATCTTCATCATCAAAAGGATGAACAAAAGTGTATCCTTCACTTTTTTGTAATTCTACAGCTTTTTCATAAGCTTCATCATAAGCTTCACCATATAATACAACATCCGCTCCATGTGCTTTTGTAGCATCAACTTTAATTAATGGTGTATGTGCTGGCATACAAATTGTTGCTTTGACCCCTAATTTTTTTGCTGCATAAGCAACACCTTGTGCATGATTTCCAGCTGAAGAAGCAATTAACCCTTTTTTCTTTGCTTCATCATCTAATTTCATAATTTTATTGTAGGCCCCTCTAATTTTGAAAGCTCCTGTTTTTTGTAAGTTTTCAGGTTTGATGTAGACATCATTTCCACATTCTTCAGAAAAGGCATCACTATGTATTAAATGAGTTGGTAAGATAACTTCATCAACTCTTTTTTTAGCTGCTTTAAAATCTTCTAATTTTAACATTTAAATTCCCTCCGTTTAAGTATTCATAATTATATCACTATTCTTCGATAAAACAATTATTTTGTTTTAATTTGATTTGTACTTTCATCATAAAAATATTCGTTTTCATCTAATCTTTTCATAAACTCAGTTTCATTCAAATCATAAATAGAAAGAACATGTGATAATTGCATATCATCATCTCTTAATTTCATATTAATCATACTTACTAACATGTGTATATCTTTTGGCATTTTTAAACTCCTATATTTATATTTTTCTAGACATTAACATTATACATGATTTTTTTATGTTTTTTGTCTCAAATTTGTCTCAAAAGTTATTCACATTTTATAATTGTATAAAATTAAATATTTTTTATCATATTAATTATTTCTTATTGATTTTTTATAAATCCTATACTATACTGTAAACAAGTTAAAAGCAAAGACAAGGAGAGTAGTATTTTTACGAAGCAACAGCGAGCTAGTAGAAGGTGAAAGACTAGCAGTGAACGAAAATATGAAGAACACCTTCGAGCTGTCTACCGAAAGCAATGCAAGTAAGCTAGAACGTCTCTAGTTATGTTACAACTAGCGGGTATCGAGTACTCTTTGAAGTATTTTCCGTACCATGTATATCTTTGGATTTATATGTTACACGATACTCGCACACTATGTGCGTTTTTTAATTATAAGGGGGATATTAAAATGTGTGGTTTTTTAGTCGTTGGAAGTGAAGAATTTGAATTACAGGTTTTCCAAAAAGCTTTAGATAAAGCAGCGTATCGTGGACCTGATTATCAACATGTCTCAATTGATCATGGAATAACATGGGGATTTAACCGTTTATCAATTATGGATTTATCAACAAATGGAAATCAACCTTTTGTTTATAAAGATTATACACTTGTATGTAATGGTGAAATATATAACTATCCAGCATTAAAAACAAAATTAGAAAGTAGCTATACTTTTAAATCTGGTAGTGATTGTGAAGTTTTGATTCCATTATATGAACAATATGGACTTGAAATTTTATGTAAATATTTAGATGCTGAATTTGCTCTTGTTTTATACGATAACAAAACAAAACAGTTAATGGCAGCAAGAGACCCAATGGGAATTAGACCTATGTTTTATGGTTATAGTAAAAAAGAACATCAAATATGTTTTGCTTCCGAAGCCAAAGCTTTATTTGACTTATGTGATGATATTATGCCTTTTCCACCAGGACATTATTATTTAGATGGTCAATTTGTTTGTTATAATGATTTAAGTGATCCTAAAACAATCGTTGATGATGATTTAGAAACAATTGCTGGAAAATTAAAAACGAAACTTGAAAAAGCCGTAGAAAAAAGATTTATGTCTGATGCTCCAATTGGATATTTATTAAGCGGTGGATTAGATTCTTCTTTAGTATGTGCCATTGGTCAAAAATTATCAGATAAACCTATTCGTACTTTCGCTATCGGTATGGAAAGTGATCCTATTGATTTAAAATATGCTAAACAAGTTGCTGATTATTTAGGAACAGAACATACAGAAGTTATTATGAATAAAGAAGATCTCTATCAACATCTAAAAGAAGTCATCTATCATCTTGAAACTTTCGATATTACAACAATTCGTGCGAGTATGGCCATGTATATTTTATGTAAATATATTCACCAAAATACCGATATTAAAGTTATTATGACTGGTGAAGTTTCAGATGAATTATTTGGTTATAAATATACTGATTTTGCACCTAACGCTAAAGCTTTCCAAGAAGAAGCAAGTAAAAGAATCAAAGAACTTTATATGTACGATGTTTTAAGAGCAGATCGTTGTATTTCTGCACATGCTCTTGAAGGACGTGTTCCTTTTGCTGATCTTGATTTTGTTGATTATTCTATGTCTATTGATCCTGCTAAAAAAATGAATGTTTATAATAAAGGAAAATATTTGTTAAGACATGCTTTTGAAGGAACTGATTATTTACCACACGATATTTTATTTAGAGAAAAAGCAGCTTTTTCTGATGCTGTTGGTCATTCAATGGTAGATTATTTAAAAGAATTAGCTGAAGATAAATACAGTGATGAAGATGTTTTAAATGCTAAAGATAAATATTCATATTGTACACCTTTCACCAAAGAATCATTAATGTATAGAGATATTTTTGAATCATTCTTCCCACAACAAGGAAAATGGATCAAAGATTTCTGGATGCCAAATAAAGAATGGGAAAACTGTGATGTTGATGATCCAAGTGCTCGTGTGCTTAAAAACTATGGAGATTCTGGAAAATAAAAACAAAGCAATGCTAGATGTTTATTCTAGTATTGCTTTTTCTTCGTTTATTTTATTTTCAATAAATATCTTCTCTAATTCTCTTAAAAAGAATTGTGATGTCTTATAATTCCTTTTTTTAGGTCCTTTTACATGCTTATGTTGTTTTCTAGAAAGATGTCCTAAATAACGAGAAGTCAACAAATTATTAATATTATCTTCTGTAATTCTTTTCCCCGATACATGAAGTATAGTTACATTTTTAAGCAAAGCTAAACTTGCAAGTCCATAATCTTGACTAATCAATAGATCACCTTCTTGTAAATAAGAAAGAATCATTTGATCAACACTATCTTTTCCTACTTCACACATAATTATTTGAATTCTTTCATCTTCAATAACATGTGCAAAATCAATAAACAATAAAACTTCTACTCCATAATGCAAAGCAAGTTCAATAACTTTTTGACGATCAGGACAAGCATCTCCATCAATTAATAAACGCATAAACCACTTCCAATAAGCACTAGCATAGCAATAACACCACCAACAAAGCCACCTAAATGCCCTGTTTTAGAAATATTTTTATCTGCCAACGTAAAAACAACATTAATAGCAATGACAGGAATAAATTGTTTTAAAACCATTAAAAATGGTCCTTGAAAAACAACGCCTAAAGTCACAATAGCTCCTAAAAACCCATAAAAAATACCACTTGCACCTAAAGTAATCGTATTTTGATAACGTCCCTCTTTTTTTGATGCCATATAAGTAATAAGATAAGAAAAAATTCCAGAAATTAATACTAAATACAAATATTCTAAACTTCCCAAAAAAGGTTCAAAGAAAGTTCCACCCAAATAATAAAGTGCATAACAATTCATAAAAATATGAACTAAATCAACATGAACAAAATTAGCTGTTAAAAAGCGCCAATACTCTTGTTTATATTCTATTTTAGGAGGATAAAAAGCTCCATATTTAATAGCCAACGCTGATTTTTCATCTGAATGATCTATAAAATTAATAATGACATAAATGGCTACGGATATCACAATCATCGCTAAAGTTACACTCATTTTTTCTTCTCACTTTCATTTTTAATCACTTCTACTTTTCTTGTTCTTTGAATATTATTACCCTGACTATTTGTAATTGAGTAAATAACTTCATAGCTTCCTACTTCTTCAGTATTGACTGTATTTTTCAAAATCTTAATTTGATGTGTAATATCATTTCCATTACCATCACTAGCTTTAACACCTTCCATAATATCAAAATGTGTTCCTTGAACAATTTCAACATCATCAATACCTTCAAGCGTTGGATGATTTCCTAAGCTTCCCACAACAATCTTAGCTCTTAATTTAGCCGCTTGATTTCCCACCACATCTTCTACAATAATATTAACTATATAAGAACCTTTTTTTGTGAATTTAAGAGTTGTATTTTTTGTTCCATCATCCTCTAAAAAATAAGCAATAACTTCTGATTGATCTTCTACTTTATCTATCAAATTCAAAGCACTAATTTCTTCATTTAAATTCACATTAAAAACAACTTGATTTAAAGTTACAACTGGTTTTGTTGTATCTTGAATTTTAATGTAAAATGGAAATTCTACTCCCGCATAAGAAGCCGATACTTTATAAACACCTATCTCATTTTTTAAATTAGAAAAATTTAATTGTACCTCATTAATAACATTTGCATTAGCATTGACATAATCTACCGGATTATTAGAAATTGGTGTTCCATATTCATAAACAAAAGTATCTCTTTTTAAAGTAACGGGTGTTATTCTAAAAGCAAAAATCGTTAGAAGAGTACTTACAACAACAAAGAATGTTAAAACAATACCAATTATTTTCTTCTTCATTGTTATCACCTCTTTCTAACCTATTATACCATCTCATTATGTCTTTTTTGTGAAAAATACCGTACTTTTGACAATATATTATGCCTTCATTTCAAAAAAAGCAATATAAATCAAACTCTATGTAAAAAAAACATAAAAAAAGGATAAGAGTAATTTCCTATCCTAATCTTTTTAATACTTTTTCTTTACCTAATAATTCCATAGAAGCCGCTAAATCAGGACCATGCATAATACCAGTTGTTGCAATACGTAAAGGCATGTATAACATTTTTCCTCTTGCTTTTGCTTCTTTTTGAGTCGCTTTAATACAAGCAAAAATTTGATCTTGTTTAAAATCTTCTTCAGCTAATTCTGCGACTTTAGATTTAAATACAGCTAAAGTATTTGGAATAGCTTCATCTTTCATAAATTCAATAGCTTCTTCTTCTAAATGAATTTCATCTTCAAAGAATAATTTAACTTGTTCAACGATTTCTTCACCACAAGAAATATGATCTCTATGCACTTCTACTAATTTTTCAATCCATGCTTCACTTTTATCACTTAAATCATAAGCTTCTTGTAAAAATGGTAAACATAATTCTGTTAATTGTTTTGTATCTAATTTCTTAATATATTGGCTATTGATCCATTTTAATTTATTCATATCAAAAATAGCCCCAGATTTAGAAATACGTTTAACATCAAATGCTTCAATTAATTCATCTAATGAGAAGATTTCTTGTTCACCTTCAGGTGACCACCCAAGTAAAGCAATATAATTTAAGATTGCTTCATTTAAGAAACCTTTATTAATTAAATCTTGATAAGAAGCATCTCCATTACGTTTAGATAATTTATGTTTTTCATCTTTCATAACAGGTGGACAATGAATATATGATGGTACATCCCATCCAAATGCTTGATAAATTAAATTATATTTAGGTGTTGAAGATAAATATTCATTTCCTCTTACAACATGAGTGATGTTCATTAAATGATCATCTACGATATTCGCAAAGTTATATGTAGGATAACCATCACTTTTTAATAAAACCCCTTCAGCAAGTCCTGCATTTTCTACTTCAATATGCCCATAAACTTCATCTTCAAAAGAAGTAATTCCAGTACTTGGAATTGTTTGTCTTACAACATATTTTTCACCATTAGCGATTCTTTGTTTTGCTTCTTCTAAAGAAAGATGTTTACAAGGATCAATATATCCTAATTCTTCATTATCAGATTCTTCTTTTGCCTTATTGATTGTTTCTTCATCACAGAAACAATAATGAGCTCCCCCTAATTCAACTAATTTATCAGCATATTCTTTATAAATAGCTAATCTTTCAGATTGAACATAAGGTCCAACTCCTCCTGGTTTATTAGGTCCTTCGTCATAACCTAATCCTGTTTGATCCATAACTTTATAGATCATATCAACAGCACCTTCAACTTCTCTTTCTTGATCAGTATCTTCAATTCTTAAAATAAAATCTCCATGATCATGTTTAGCAATTAAATATTCATATAATGCTGTTCTTAAGTTACCGATATGCATATATCCAGTTGGACTAGGTGCAAATCTTGTTCTTACTTTTGCCATTTCTATACTCCTTTTTTCCTTAATAATACAACCGCTTGAGCTACCATTCCTTCTTGTCTGCCGACAAAACCAAGTTTTTCTCCACGTGTTGCTTTAATGTTAATTTGGCTGATGTCACAGTGTAATTTACTTGCGACATTTTCTCTCATTTTTTGAATATGTGGAGCCATCTTAGGTGCTTCACACATAATAATACTATCAAGGTTATTGATTTCATAACCTTCTTTATCCATCAGTTGATAACAATGTTCCAATAAAACCATTGAAGAAATTCCTTTATATTGAGGATCCGTATCTGGAAAATGTTTTCCAATATCACCAAGACCTAATGCCCCAATAATACTTTCAATAATGGCATGTAATAAAACATCTGCATCGCTATGTCCTAATAAACCTTTATCATGGTCAATTTTTACACCGCCAATATATAAATCTCTTCCTTCTACTAATTGATGAATATCAATCGATTGTCCTATTCTAAACATGTTATCACCTTCCGCAAACATTCTAGCACATATTTTCTAATTTATGAAGTATTGGATGTTTTATAATCAAGGAAAATATGGTAAACTAAAACATATAAAAATTATGGGAGGACTTCCTATGGATAAAGAAGAAGTAGTAAGTAAAAATTTTATTGAAAAAATTATAGATCAAGATTTAGCGGAAGGAAAATATACAAAAATTGCGACACGTTTTCCTCCTGAACCAAATGGTTATTTACACATTGGTCATGCTAAATCAATCTTATTAAATTATGGATTAGCTAAAAAATATAACGGAACATTTAATTTACGTTTCGATGATACAAATCCAATGAAAGAAAAAACAGAATTCGTCGAAAGTATTGTTTCAGATGTAGAATGGTTAGGTGCTAAATATGATGGTGATATCAAATTTGCTTCAAACTATTTTGATCAAATGTATGAAGCTGCTGTTCTTTTAATCAAAAAAGGAAAAGCTTATGTTTGTGATTTAAGTCCTGAACAAATTAGAGAATACCGTGGTACTTTAACAGAACCCGGTAAAGATTCTCCATACCGTAATCGTTCTATTGAAGAAAACTTAGATTTATTTGAAAGAATGAAAAATGGTGAATTTGAAGATGGATCAAAAGTATTAAGAGCTAAAATCGATATGGCTTCATCCAATATCAATATGCGTGATCCTATTATTTATCGTGTTGCCAGAATGACACACCATAATACAGGAGATAAATGGTGTATTTATCCAATGTATGACTTTGCTCATCCAATTGAAGATGCCATTGAAGGAATTACTCATTCAATTTGTACTCTTGAATTTGAAGATCATCGTCCTTTATATGATTGGGTCGTTCAAGAAATTGGTTATGAACATCCACCAAAACAAATTGAATTCGCAAAACTTTATTTAACAAATGTTATTACAGGAAAACGTTATATTAAACGCTTAGTAGATGAAGGAATCGTTGATGGTTGGGATGATCCTCGCTTAGTGACAATTGCAGCATTAAGACGTAGAGGATTTACACCAGAATCCATTAAATCTTTTATGGAATTAGTTGGTGTTACAAAAAGTAACTCATCAAATGATTATGCAATGTTAGAATATTGTATTCGTAATGATTTAAAACCTAAAGCACCTCGTGTGATGGCTGTTTTAGATCCTATTAAATTAGTTATCGATAACTATCCTGAAGGACAAGTAGAATATTTAGATGCGATGGTCAACATGGAAAATCCTGATTTAGGTTATGAAAAAGTACCATTTGAAAGAGAATTATGGATTGATCGTGATGACTTTATGGAAGAACCACCTAAAAAATATTTTAGATTGTTCCCAGGAAATGAAGTTCGTTTAATGAATGCTTATTTCGTTAAATGTGTTGATTTTGAAAAAGATGAAAATGGAAAAGTAACAGTTGTTCATTGTACTTATGATCCTATTACTAAAAATGGTACAGGATTTACAGGTAGAAAAGTAAAAGGAACAATTCATTGGGTTCCTGTTCATCATTGTAAAAAAGTAACAGCTCGTTTATATGAAAACTTAGTTGATGAAGAAAAAGGTGTTTATAATGAAGATGGATCTTTAAATTTAAATCCTAATTCATTAACTGTTATTGAAGATTGTTATGTTGAACCAGCTATTGAAAAATATAAACCTGGTGATTCATTCCAATTTGTAAGAAATGGATATTTCTGTATTGATACCAAAGATTCTACAGATGATCATTTTGTATTTAATAGAATCGTTTCATTAAAGAGCTCATTTAAATTACCTAAGAAATAAAAATTTGGAGATTGCCTCGACAATCTCCTTTTTTACATAATTAAAAAGATTGTTAAGAACTATTTTTCTTTAACAATCTTTTTTCTTTTTAATTCATTTCTTTTTTCTTAATATAAACAATAACTCCACCTGTAATTAATGCAAGACATCCAAATAATAAAATATTATTTTCATCCCCAGTTTTTACATTTTCAGGTTTTTTAGTTGATGTATTTGTTTTATCATCATTTTTATCATTATTATTTTTATCAACACGAATCAATTCACCTGTTTGTATATCTCTTTGATAATTTTTAAAGAAATTCCACATATATTGTGCTTCAGGTTTATAGTTCCAATGTGCTTGATCTTTAATAGCAGCAAATTTCATTATAACACCATTTTCATTTGATAAAGTACCTTCTAATGTATCTTTTACACCCAATTTAATCCATTGTTCATTATCTAAACGAATACCATAATATTCATTTAAAGACATATCATATTTTTCTGAAACAGTGAGATGATTGATTTTTTGATATGCTTGAATAAATGGGAACATATCAACATTGCTATCTACACTAGGAAGATAAACTCCAGGTGCTACTTCAAAAGCATTCTTGCTTGATAAATCAACAGGAATCATTCCAAAGAAATCATGATCTCCGCATAAATAAAGATATGGAACTTCTCCACCATTATAAGTTTTAACAAGTTCTGTTAATTCATCTTTATCAACACCTGGTGCAGAAACAGCACCTACACCAGCAAATACTTTACTATATTTTGCACCATATAATGTAGAAGCACTACCTCCTGCAGATAATCCTGTTACATAAATTCTAGAAGCATCAATTTGTGGATATTTTTGTTCTAACATTTCTATCCATTCAATTAATTTATCTCCTTCTAAACCATCACAATTAAAAAAGTTAGGACCTGGTTCATGAGTAGAAGAATCAAGAACAACATCTTGCCATTCAGGCGCTACAACCATAAAGTTTTCTTTAGCCGCTAATTCTGGCCAACCAGTTGTTTCACCTTGTAATCTTGCATCATTTCCATTACCATGAAGTGATACAACTAATGGAACACTTCCATTTTCCATTTTTAAAGTACTTTGTGGAATATACTCAAACCAAGTATATTGACCTTCACCATTTAAACTTTCATTATAATGTGGATTATAATTAATTTTTAATTCTTTAAAATTTGGAATATTAATTAATAAATATGGATCTGTGTATTGTTTAACACTTGCCATATAAAATTCAGTTTTTTCATTATGTTGTCTATAATTTTTAGAGAAAACTTCTTCCCATGCATTTTCAAAAGCTTCAGCTAAACTTTCATTATAACCAACAACTACTCTTTGTAATTCATTTTCTTTATTAAGATAAACATTATCTTTTCCCTTTTCAGCTTGATTAGCTTTTACATAATAATTAACAGCTTCTTGACAAGGCTGACTTAAATATGCTGGAACTGGCACATTATAATCATGACCTTCATCCATTGTTCCACCATATGTCATGATATCAGCAACAGCATAACATTCTTGTGAAATATAATTATTCACAAAAGTAGCTCCATCATCAATACCTATTACTTTAACATTTGAAGATCCTATACCTAACAAATCAATAAAAGAATCAGCATCTTTTTGAGTATATTGATCATTATTCAAAGGTGTTATTACATGAATTGTTGCAGCCCATTCATGTAAATTATCAGCTATCTTCATTTGATCTAATAAAGTTTCAGCTTCTTCTTTATTAACATTACCAGCATATACATAATATTGTGGTGACATAATACTTGAATAATCTGTTGTATAACCATCTTCCAAAGCATTATAGTCATATCTATTATGACTTACTTGTGTTAAAGTAACAGTATGTTCTTTTTCATCAGTAGATTTATTTTCTAACTCTTTTTCTAATTGAGCTTGAATATATGGTGTATACCAGAATAAGTATCCTGCTTTTGTTGGATGAATGATATCTGCCATATAATAATTACTTCTCAAATCAATATCAATATTTTTAAAAGCATCATTATTCCACATATCAATAACACCAATATTCCATTTATTTTGAACTTTATATAATGCATCAATCATTTTTTCATAAGTATTTTGATATGCTTCTTTGATTTCATCTATATTTGCATTATTTTCTTTAGCAAATTTTTCAATAACTTCATCACTTAAATAAGGATTAATATAAAAGATAACTGGACAATTCCATTTTTCTTTAGCATAAGCAATAATATATTCCATTGCTCCTATAACAGTAGAATAATCATAATCATCTTTATTTTGAGATGATGAAACTTCACCCATTCCAATACCAAGAGTTGTATCATTTGTAGATAATTGAACAACTAAAGCATCTAAGTTTTCATTTTTAGATAAGTTATCTTCCAATTGAGTAATATAACTTACTTCATCTCTTACCCCTTCTTTTTTAGCAAGTGGTCCACCAGTAATGGCTTGTTTGACTGTTATACTTCCTGTTATTTTACCAATATAATCAGGGAAAGCGACATTTTCACTTCTAAAACCAACAGTAATAGAAGAACCTAAATAACCTATTGTTTTTCCTTTTAAAGAACTTGTTTTTTGACTTACAAATTCTGTATTTAAAGAATCATCATTAGGATTTAATAGCTTTTCTACTTTACTATAATTTGTGACACTCTCTTTTTCTTCATCACTTAATTTGTTATATTTTTCTTGAATGTCTAAAAGTTGTTGAAATGTTTTAGCAACATTTTCACTAGCAAGCATTGTTTCAGGCAACTGACTGATTTTAGAATTAAGATCTTGTGTAACTTCAACAATATCATCAGCAAATACCGGATTTACTAAACCTGCATTAGAAAACAACAATGTTAAAACAATCAACAATGCGGATAATTTTCTTTTCATATTCCCTTCCTCCTTTTGTATCCGCTTTCAATTCTAGCACAGAAAAATCTTTTTGATGAATTTATAAATGAATTAAAAAATCAAAAAAATAATGAATCATTCATTATTTGAATGATTCATTAACACTCGATAAACAATCATAATTAATACCATTAATTCATGATATCCATAATTATCAAAAATTTGTTTTCCAAAAACAAAAATATCATCAAAACCTTCTAAATAATCTTTAGAAGAATTTAATGTCCACATCATTTTGTAACTTGTTGATTCCTTTAAATTATTTATTGACTCTTGTAAATGAAACCATCTATCTTCAATCGAAATACATATAAGTAAATCATTTTCACTCATTTCATTAATCATTTCATTTTGATAATTTTTATCATATATTGTATATACATTTTTACCTAATGTAACTAATCCTAATTGTAAAATTTTACACATTGCCATGGATAATTCAGAACCGAAAAAAATAATATTTTGATATTTATTAAGCAAATCTACAATATGTAAAACATCATTCACATTTAAATCATTCATTTTTTGATAAGCTTCATTGATTCTATAAATAACTTCTTCTTTTATAGCTATTGCATCATTGATTCGATCCCTATCTTGAATAGCATGTACACTTTCCATTTTTTCATTTGAACTCGCTACATCATATTTAAAAGTATTATAATTTTTATAACCTAGTTTCTTTATAAATCTGCTAATTGAAGCCTGTGAAATATAATATTGATTACTAAGATCATCTAAAGACAATTCATTAAGATTATATCTATTTTCTAAAAATATTTTTGCTATTAAAACATCCGTTGTTTCATGAGATGCCTTATTAACAATATCTAACAAATTTCCAATTAAAATATTATTTTTATTATACTTTGCCATACTATTTCCCCTTAAATAACATATATTATATATGATACAAGCGCTTTCAACAAGTAAAAAATAAAAAAGGAATTTCACTTAGAAATTCCTGAAATATTTTTATTTATTATATTTACGATCATGTGCCGCTGAAATTAAACCTTGGAATAAAGGTTGTGCACGGTTTGGTCTTGAAGTAAATTCTGGATGGAATTGACATCCTACATAGTAAGGATGATCTTCTAACTCAACAATTTCTACAAGGTTTCTTTCTGGGTTAAATCCTGCAACTTTTAAACCATTTTCAACTAAAACATCTTTATAGTTATTATTAAATTCATATCTATGACGATGTCTTTCTTTAATCATTTCTTTTCCATAAAGACGATAAGCATGTGTACCTGGATTTAATTGGCATTCATAATCACCTAATCTTTGTGTACCTCCCATATCTTCTAAAGATTGGTCAGACATTAAGTTGATGACTGGATTTTTACATAATTCATCAAATTCTAATGAGTTTGCATCTTTAATACCACAAACATTTCTAGCATATTCAATGGTAATTAATTGCATACCTAAACAAATACCTAAAAGTGGAACTTTATTAGTACGTGCATATTCAATGGCATCAATCATACCAGCAATACCACGATCACCAAATCCACCTGGAACGATAATACCATCAGCATCTTTTAATCTTTCTGCTACATTTTCTTTATTTAATTCTTCTGAATTAATAAAATCAATATTAACTACACTGTTTACATAATATCCTGCATGTCTTAAAGCTTCGTTAACTGATAAATAAGCATCCGGTAATTGAACATATTTTCCAACTAACGCAATATTTAATTCTTGATTTAAGTTTTTAACACGGTTAACTAATGTATCCCATTCATCCATATGAGCCGCTGGTGCATTGATTTGTAAATGTTGTAATACTAAATCATCCATTTTTTGATCTAATAACATACGTGGTAATTCATATAAGTTTTCTACATCATAGTTTGAAATAACATTTTGTGTTGGTACATTACAGAATAATGAAATCTTATCTTTTAATTCTTTTTCAATATGATGTTCACTACGACAAACAATAAAGTCTGGTTGAATACCTAAACCTCTTAATTCTTTAACACTATGTTGTGTTGGTTTTGTTTTTACTTCATGACTTGCTCCAATGTATGGAAGTAAAGTTGTGTGAATATAAACAGTATTTTCATATCCTAAATCTAATCTTACTTGGCGGATAGCTTCAATGAAAGGTAAACTTTCGATATCTCCTGTTGTTCCACCAATTTCAGTAATGACGATATCTGCTTTAGAACTACGTGCCGCTGCATAAATTCTTTCTTTAATTTCATTTGTAATATGAGGAACAACTTGTACAGTAGCTCCTAAATAATCTCCACGTCTTTCTTTTGAAATAACGTTACTATAAATTCTACCTGTTGTAATTGATGAGTTTTTATTTAATTGTTCATCAATAAATCTTTCATAGTGTCCTAAGTCTAAGTCTGTTTCTGCCCCATCTGCAGTAACAAATACTTCCCCATGTTGATAAGGTGACATTGTTCCTGGATCAACGTTAATATATGGATCTAATTTTTGCATGAAGACTTTTTGTCCTCTTTGTTTTAAAATTCTTCCTAAAGATGCAGCTGTTAACCCTTTACCAAGACCAGACACAACTCCACCTGTTACAAATATGTATTTAGCCATTTTCTATCCTCCTCTAGTATCTATAAAAATAAAAAGTGCCTTCCTATGGAAGACACTGTATTGCCCTTTCTTATTCTAACAATATTAAATATTTATTGCAATAATAAATTTATTATTTTTACACAAAAAAAGGAACACCGTTCCTTTCCTTGCGTATAAGTGATTTTTTGGGAGAGGGGTCACTTATACTTGTTTATTATATTGTCTTCATCTGACATGATTAATATAACAATTCTATATGAATTCATTATGAACTTTCTCTTAAGGTAAAAGAAAAGGTAGGACATGCCTACCTTAACTATTATTTATCAAATTTATTTTTGTAATCGTAAATTTTACGTAAGATATCTTCCATATCTTTAACCATAGGCATTCTAGGGTTAGCTGGTGTACATTGATCTTCGTAAGCATTCATAGCAATTCTATGAACTGATTCTTCCCAAGCTTCTCTTGAGATACCTTGAGATTCTACGTTAGATACAACACCTACTTTGTGACATAATTCTTCACAAGCATCAGCGAACATTTCAACACCTTCAGCTGGAGTTTTAGGATTTAATCCGATTAATTGAGCTAATTCCATGAATTTAACATCAGCTTTATAGTTTTCAATTTTTGGCCAGATATTTAATTTAGTTGGAATAGTTCCGTTATATCTAATTACGTGTGGTAATAAGATACCATTTGTTCTACCATGAGGAATATGCCATTCTCCACCAATCTTATGAGCTAATGAGTGGTTCATTCCTAAGAATGCATTTGCAAATGCCATACCTGCGATAGTTGCAGCATTATGCATTTTTTCTCTAGCAATTGGAGTACCTTTCTTAACTGATTCTTCTAAGTAATCAAATACTAATTTAACAGCTTGTTTAGCCCATCCATCAGTAAAGTCAGATGCTAAGATTGAAACATAAGCTTCAACCGCATGAGTTAATACGTCGATACCTGTATCAGCAGCGATTGCTCCTGGTAATGACATTACGAATTCAGGGTCAACGATAGCGATAGTTGGTGTTAAAGCATAGTCAGTTAATGGATATTTTTTGTTTTCTTTCTTATCAGTGATAACTGCGAAAGGAGTAACTTCTGATCCAGTTCCTGATGTAGTTGGGATACAGATCATTTTTGCTTTTTTACCTAATTCAGGGAATTTGAAAGCACGTTTTCTGATATCCATGAATTTTTGTTTGATATCATTAAAGTTAACTTCTGGGTTTTCATACATTAACCACATAACTTTAGCAGCATCCATTGATGATCCTCCACCTAAAGCAATGATACAATCAGGTTCGAATTTTCTCATCAATTCTACCCCTTCTCTTACAGTATCAATACTTGGATCTGGTTCAACATCAAAGAATAATTCAATATCTACATGATTACGTCTTCTTCTAATAACGTCTTCGATTTTTTCAACATAACCAAGATTTACCATACTTCTATCAGTAACGATCATGGCTTTTTCCATATGTTTCATATCTCTTAAGTATCTAATTGAATTCTTTTCAAAGTATACTTTTGGAGGAAGTTTAACCCATTGCATATTGTTATTACGTCTCCCTATTCTCTTAATATTGATTAAGTTAACAGCACTTACGTTGTTAGATACTGAGTTATGTCCGTAAGAACCACAACCTAATGTTAATGATGGAATGAATGCATTATATACTGATCCAATACCACCGAATGTTGATGGAGCGTTTTCAATGATACGGATTGCTTTACATGCATGACCGAATTTTTTAGAAATTTCATGATCTTCTGTATGAATTGCAGCAGAGTGACCTAAACCATTAAATTCAACCATTGCAGCTGCTTTAGCGATACCATCATCAGTGCTTTTAGCTTTTAAGATAGCTAATACTGGAGATAATTTTTCTCTAGTTAATGGTTCATTTGGTCCTACTTCTTTACATTCAGCACAGATAATTTGTGTTTCAGCAGGCACTTTGAATCCAGCTTGTTCAGCAATCCATTCAGCAGGTTTACCTACAACATTTGGATTTAATTTAGCTTGAGCAACATTTTCTGAATAAGCTTCTGCACCAAACATGAATTTTTCAAGTTTAGCTTTTTCTTCTTTATTTACAAAGTAAACATGGAATCTTTTAATTTCTTTCATGAAATCACTGTAGATTTCTTGGTCAACGATTGCTGCTTGTTCAGAAGCACAAATCATACCATTGTCGAAAGATTTTGATAATACGATATCATTTACAGCTCTTGGTAATACACATGTTTTTTCAACATATGCAGGTACGTTACCAGCACCTACACCTAAAGCAGGTTTTCCACATGAATATGCAGCTTTAACCATTGCGTTACCACCAGTTGCTAAGATAGTTGCAATACCTGGGTGATTCATTAATGCATTAGTAGCATACATAGATTTAATTGATAACCATTGGATACAGTTTTCTGGTGCACCAGCAGCGATAGCAGCATCTCTAATTACGATAGCAGCTTGTTTTGAACTTTCATGAGCGCTTGGGTGGAACGAGAAAATGATTGGGTTTCTTGTTTTTAAAGCGATTAATGATTTGAAAATTACTGTTGAAGTTGGGTTAGTTGTTGGAACGATACCACAAACAACACCCACTGGTTCAGCAATTTCAGTAATACCAGTTAATGGATCTTCATTGATGATCCCTACTGTTTTTAAATGACGTAAATTGTTAGTAACATATTCACATGCAAATAAGTTTTTAACAGCTTTATCTTCAAATACTCCACGTCCTGTTTCTTTAACTGCAGCTTCAGCTAAAATACCATGATGGTCTAGTCCAGCTACAGAACATTTAGCAACGATGTAGTCTACTTGTTCTTGTGTAAAATCTTCAAATTCTTCTAAAGCTTTTAAAGCTTTGTTTACAAGGTCATCAACATGAGCATCAGTTTCTGCTTCAGTTGGGACAGCTTGTTGTACAGGTTTTTTTTCTGCCATTTTATTTCCTCCATAATTATTGTGAAATTTTTCATTTGTACACAACCATCTTACATGAAAAACATACAAAAAACAAGCATTATCGCTCGTTTGATGTAAAAAAAATAACGCAGGCGATTACATTTTTAATTTCTTAAAATTTTTATTTGCAATAACAATATTGACACCTTTTTCCTTAAAATAAGCATATCTAAAACGGTTCTTTACACCCCATGTATTGATGTCTAATCCAGCTTTTAAAAAGAGTGCAATTTCATCTTCATCTAGAAAATCTTCACGTGCATGTACATGAAATTTTTGTGTTAAACATAATTGTTTATTTTTTTCATAATCATCTTCAAAAAGATAACCTAAATATAAAGATGAATCGATTGCTCTTAATTTATAAAGAGAATCAACATAAAAACTTGAAAAGAGAACTTGATCTAACATCCCCATTTCTTTGATCATTTGATAGCTTTCTAGTTCTATTCCTGGATATTGAATTTTATTTGTTTTAATTTCTAAGTTGATCTTTACATTTTTTCCTTTACATAATTCCAATAATTCTTTCAACAAAGAAATTCTTTGAGGATTTTCTTTTGTTCCAAAATTATATGCACAAAGCTCTTCATAAGTCATATCTTTAATATAACCTTTTCCATCACTTGTTCGATTGATTTTTTCATCATGACATAAAACAAGAACACCATCTTTTGTTTTATGCACATCTGTTTCAATACCATCAAATCCACTTTCAATAGCTTTTGAAAAAGCTAACATTGTATTTTCAGAATATTGATCACTATAACCTCTATGTCCAAACAACAACATAGTCTCACCTCCAAAGCCTATTTTACTCTTTTTATTGTTAAGAATACACCAAAAAAATGTAATTTAAAAAGCAGACTTTTATAAAGAGTCTACTTTTCATGTACTATTTTAAAAGAATCTAAATAATAAAGTTCAAGATCTTTATTACATTCTAACATACTACATTCACTAAATATTCTTGTTTTGACACTCCCCATGTCTAAAGACAGGGGATTCTTGCTACCTGCTAACATTGTTGGCTGACCAGTTCATTTCTGATAGGTCGCAGTGCAAGATAGGGGTATGCCATTACCCCTCCTAGAGCAGAACCTATAGTTCTCTAGGCAGTATATCTGTTACCAATATACTCAGTTGAGTTGTATATATTTATAGCTCCCAACAGATCCCTATGTGTATGAAATCCGCATCTGCACGTATATTTTCTGTCTTTTGCATGATGAACACTTCCACATATCGGACAGATCTGACTTGTATATGCTGGATCTACATACTCAACTTTTATGCCTGCCAGTTTTGCTTTGTATTCTATAAATGTAGCTAATCTATAGAATGACCATGTATGCAGGCTATGATTGTTTTTTCGACTTGTTCTTGTCGTTGAGCGAATGTTTTGTAGTCGCTCTAATTTGATTACGGATACGTCATGATTTTTTGCTGTATTTATAATTTCACGACTTAGCTTATGATCTATATCTTTCATTGTTAATTTTTTTCTTTCATATAATCACCTTTGTCATTATAACAAAAAAATTCACTTTAAATAAAGTCACGTTCCTTCAACCATGTTGTAATTCCATCATCATTGACATCTGGACATATTTCATCAGCCACCGCTTTTGCTTCAGGAACCGCATTATCCATTGCAACACCTGTTCCAACAGTTTCTAACATTTCTAAATCATTGCGTCCATCTCCAAAAGCAATCGTATCTTTGATATCTTTATGAAGTGCATCTACTAATTTTTGGATTCCTACAGCTTTAGAAACACCTTTTAATGTTAAATCAAACGAACATCCTGTTTGATGTCTTTGAATATCAAAATATGGAGATAATGTTTCAACTAAAAGAGGAATATCTTCTTTTGAATTGATAACGATCATTCCAATATATGTTTCAATTTCTTGTGGATCAAAATCATCAATAATTGTTTCATCTTTCATTCCCCATACTCTAGCAAATTCTTTATGTTGTGGGTCATTTTTATCTAAGACATAAATATAATCGCTACTTTCAAAATAGAAACTAAAATGATGTTCTTTAGATAATTTAATTGTTTCTTCTATTGCTTTTGCTGGAACAACAGCTTTATAAATAGCATCTCCTTTATATTCTACATAGCCCCCATTACAAGTGACATATCCACTAAAAGGATAATCCATAACACCTTCTGTAATAAAGCATTTGCATCTACCTGTAGCTAGAAATACATCATGACCTTTTTGTTTTAACTGATCAAAAGAATTTCTATTTATTGTTGATATACCATAAAGCCCTTTATTACAATCTATCAATGTACCATCTATATCAAAGAAAAATAATTTAGACATCTTTACCTCCATAATATAAAAGACAAATGTGAATACATTTGTCTAGAATGTTTTTTCTAATGCTACTAAATCAATTTCCATAGGTGTTTGATTACCTAAGAAATCAATAAGTACTTTAGCTGTTTCTTTTTCAAAATCAATCGATTCAACAGTTCCACTTTTACCAGCAAATGGACCTGAAATAACATTTACTTCATCTCCAACAGCATAGTCAATTTCGATTGCTGAAGTACTAATACCCATATTCTTTAAGATTGGATCTAATTCATGTTTTTGAAGTGGGAAAGGTTTTGCTCCTCCACCAGAAGAACCAATGAATCCTGAAACCCCTGAAGTATTACGTACAACATACCAAGCTTCATCTGTCATAACCATTTCTACAAGAACATATCCAGGAAACATATTTGTTACTTTGTTGATTTTTTTACCATCTTTAATAACTGTTTCTACATGTTCTGGAATTATAATATTATATAAGCAATCTTGTAATCCCATTGATTCAATACGTTTTTCTAAGTTTTCTTTTACTTTATTTTCATGACCATTGTATGTACAAACAACATACCATTGTCTTCCTTCATCATTCATTCCTGCCATAATTAATCCATCCCCAACGCTTTCAATATAAATGCAATAACGGCATCTCCACCAAAGAAGAATAACCCCATTACAAAAGTAAACACTAATACAGTTAAAGAATTATTAAATAATTCTTTTTTTGTTAACCAATGAATATTTTTAATTTCAGCTCTGATTCCTTTTAAATTGAACCACTCTTTAAATTTTAATTCATGTTCTACTTCTTCAACGACTTCTGTTTCCGCCTTTTTACCAAACACGACATAGCCTCCTTATTTTGTTTCTTTATGTAACGTATGCTTTCCACAACGTTTACAATATTTATTTAATTCTAATCTTTTTACATTTAATCGTTTATTTTTAGTCATTGTATAGTTTCTCGATAAACATTCACTACACACTAAAATGATTTTCTCTTTCATCTTATCAACTCATTTCTATGCCACTATAATTTAGCATAAAAGCTAGCTATAGTCAATCTTATTTAGATTTGTCCATCTTTTTTTGTAAGCGATATTTCGCATTATAGACACAACGAATATCAATATTCAACAATTCAGCAATTTCTTTACTCTTATATCCTTTCATAAAACAATCAAATATTTTTCTTTCAAGTGAAGAGCTTGCTTTTTCTATTTTATTTAAATAATAACTTTTGTTTTCATTTAACCGTAATTGATATTCCGGTCTATTATAACCCTTTTGATCTGCAATAATATTTTCAATACGCATATTACTTCCATAGATTTCTTGATCTAAAGAAATCGTAGAAATTTTATTACCTCTATTAAGTATTCTTTTTTGTAATTTTAATACATCATTAATCGCATATGAAAAATATGTATTTATAGAAGCATTCTTATCATAGCGATAGCGATCAAAAATTCCAATCAAAACAAGTAACGCCTCTTGACTATAATCTTCTGCAGAAGTTAATGCTGTTTCTCTACAATAACGTTTCACAAAAATTTCAATTTTATTTTTATACTCATCTAACAACAATTTATACGCTATTGAAGAACCTAAATGATATAAATACAATAATTCTTGTTCATTATACGCTATCATAGTTTGTCTCTCCTTTCTTACTATAAAGGGTGACGTGAGTTATAGACTTGATATAAAAGAACAGATGCAGCTACTGATGCATTTAATGAATTCACATGTCCTACCATTGGTAAAACAACATTAATATCACAACTTTTCTTTACCAATCTTGACATTCCAAATCCCTCTGAACCAATAACTAATACTGTAGGCATATTGTAATCAACACTTCTATAATCTTGACTGTTTTCTAATTCACAACCAACGATCCAAAATGCCTTCTTTTTTAAATCTTCTAATGTTCTTGTTAAATTTGTTACCTGTGCTACTTTTACATGATGAATAGCTCCTGTTGAAACTTTCGCAACCGTTCCATTCAATCCAACACTTCTATTTTTTCCAATAATAACACCATCAACACCAACAGCATCACATGTTCTCAAAATAGCACCTAGATTATGAGGATCTTCCAAACCATCTAACATAAGTAATAGAGGTTGTTTATTTTCAGGAATATCTTTTAAAATTTCATCAATTGTATAATAGCGATAATTTTCAATATAGGCCATTACTCCTTGATGAACAACCTTTCCTACCTTCTTATCAAATTCTTTTTTATCAACAAATTCTAATGGAATTTGATTTCTTTTACAAATATCAAAAATTTTAGGATCCTTATGCCCATTTAACATATAAATCTTATAAACACTTGCACCCTTTAACGCCTCCATGATAGGGTTCTTTCCATATATATATTGTTTCATATTTTTCTCCATTTTTCGTCTCAAATTTGTCTCAAATTTGTCTCATTTACATATCTTTTGAATTCATCAAATATCTCATAAATTCTATCTTTACATTCATTTAAATATAAATGTCCTATTAAACATTCAAATCCTGTTGAATAACGATGTTCCTTAGTATCTCTTTTAGAAGTTTTTGTATTTCTCCCTCTTTTAAAAATACCAACTTCTTCTTCAGTTAAAAAATCAGTTTCTAATAAATGTAAAATAAATTTTTCATGGGACAAACTACTAACAAAATGAGTTGCTTCTTGGCACAACTCATTTACTTTTTTTAGTTCACTTTCTTTTACTAAATAATCTCTAACTAAAAGTTCTAAAACACTATCTCCTAAATAAGCAAGAACTAATGGATTGATAAAATCTGGATTCATTAAATAATCCCCTTTTGAATTAATTCTGCACGATATTGATCAGCTTTTTCAAAATCTTTAACAACTTTAGCGTCTAACCATTTTGAATATAATTCTAATTCATCTTCATCTAATTGTTTTGATTTAAAAACAAATCCAATGACATCTGTCATCTTAAGTAAAGTATTATATTCTTTTAAAATTAAAGTATTGTCTTTTTCTTTAACACGCATTGCTTGATTTAATACTTTAACTTGATTTAAAATTTCAGTTAAAGCTAAAGAAGTATTCAAATCATCAGCTAAAGCATCTACCATATGATCAACAGTGTCTTTATTAAAGTCATCACCATCAAGATGATTTACTTGTACATAAAGAGATGTTTGTTTTAAAACGTTTTCTACTTTAGCTACTTCTTTTTTTACACCTTCAATAATCTCATTTGTCATATTTAAAGGATTTCTATAATGGCTTGATAACATAAACCATTTATAAACATTGCATCCAAGTTCTACAATTAAATCTTTAGCCCAAACAACATTACCTAAAGATTTAGACATCTTTTCATTATTAATATTGATCATTTGATTATGCATCCATGTATCTGCAATAGGATGTCCATTTAAAGCTCTTGATTGAGCAATTTCATTTTCATGATGTGGAAATTTTAAATCTTGACCTCCACCATGGATATCAATACGCCCATTTTCAAAAATATCATTGATCATAACAACACATTCTGTATGCCATCCTGGTCTACCTTTTGACCAAGGACTATCAAATTGAATACCTTCATCTGTCTTCTTCCATAAAGCAAAATCAGTTGTTTCTTCTTTAACACCTTTATCTTCAACACGTTCACTTGCACCTGCTACAAGGTCTTCAATTTTAATACCCGATAATTCGCCATATTCCTTTACTTTAGAAACTCTAAAATAAACATCTCCATCAACAACATATGCATAACCTTTATCTACTAATTTTTGAATAAAAGAAATAATTTGATCCATTGTTTCTGTAACTCTAGGTGCATAAGTAGGAAATTCTAAGTTTAATTCTCTTCTAACATCTTCATAAGCCTTAATATATTTATCAGTTAATTCTTTTTCAGTAATACCTTCTTGTTTAGCTGCTTTAATAATTTTATCATCTACATCAGTAAAGTTTGAAACAAAAGTCACTTTATTCCCTAAATATTCAAATGTTCTTCTTAAAACATCAAAAACAATCATTGGTCTTGTATTTCCAATATGAACATAGTTATAAACTGTAGGTCCACATACATAAATACTTACTTCACCTTCTTTTAAAGGTTTAAATTCTTCTTTTTTATTTGTAAGTGTATTAAATAATTTCATAATGTTCCTCCTCTAATAAAAAAAGCATACACTATCTAGACACTGCCGTGTTCTTCCACCAGATAGACGATGCTTATCATGACCTTAACGCAATCAACGTTCTTTCTTTTCAAAAGACTCAAGTAAGTGCATTTCTATTCAATCATTTAGACAATTTCCACCAGCATGCCCTCTCTATAAAATATCATCAATATACTTCTCTTACCTATAATTTTTTTATTGACCTTATTCTATCACAAAATATTTATTTTACAATCCAGAAGACTTCGTAAAAGACTCTAAATAAACAATCATTTTCTTTAAATTCTTTCTAAAATCTTTTCGATTTGCTTCATAACCATAAACATACGTATTCTTATCATCAAAATATACTAAATGAATAAACTTCAATCCAGTTTTTACATAACTTCCCTTATATTCATAACATTTAAGTCCACTTTCTAAAGCTGGCCTTTTAACTTTTAATGATGAAACTTCTGAAGCCTCTAATTCACCTTTATAAAGTTCAGATAATTGATCAGTATCATTATCATATTCATTTTCTTCTACTTTATAAAATAATATTTGATTTTCTTTAGTAAAACGTGTAACTCCATCATTTGGATTACCCTCACTTAATTTAAAATCAGAAGGATAATAAAAAGAAACACCTACACCTGCCTCATATAAAACACCATCTTTATTTGCTGAAACAGTTGTATCTTTTTTCCCACAAGCAACTAATGAAACAACACAAACAAAAACCACCATTAATTTTATTATGCTTTTCATATCATCACCTCGTCTTCTTATTATTCTACACGACTTTATTGATTTTGACAACTCTATGGAAAAGATCATTTTGTTCTTCTAAAGTGAAAAGTTAAATTCCACTTTAGATATGACAAAGTGGATTTTAGTCT
>NZ_JAJDKB010000027.1:0-35105 GCF_020589955.1 Faecalibacillus sp. TM498 | reverse complement strand
ACTGAAAATCCTCGTGTCGGTGGTTCGATTCCGCCCGGAACCACCATTTTTTTATTTGATTTTACTTATACAAAAAAAGGCATCATTTTGATGTCTTTTTTTATAATCTTTTTTCAAATCCTCCATGAACCATTGGCCCTTGTGCTAATGTAACAAAGGCTTTGGGATCTAATGAAGAAACAATTTTATTAAGTTGTTGAATTTCATATTTATTGATTGCCACATAAAGAATTTCTTGATCTGTTTCCGTATAAGCGCCTTTACCCATCCAATAGGTAACTCCTCTACCCATTTGTTTCATAATTGCTTCTTTAATTTCTTTATTCTTTGTAAATATTAAGACCGCTACATTGATATTTTGTAGATGGAACTTATCTGCTGTTGTATAAAGAATTGCTACAAAGACAATTGAATACATAATAATTTTAATATCATAAATAAATAAACATATTCCAAACAAAACAACATTAAATATTATAGAAAGCTGCCCTGCTTTAAAATCTGGATTTTTCTTAACTAAACAAACTGTTGCGATATCAATACCCCCACAACATCCACTACTTCGAAGTGCTAAACCAACGCCAATTCCACAAATAATGGCCGCAAAAGCAACATTTAATAAAGCATCTTCAACAATCGGTTCTTTGATTGCTGGAAGAATGGATAGTAATACCGTTTGGATAATTAAAGAAATAATTGTTTTAAAACAAAATTCTTTATTCATTATTTTATATCCAAAAATAAATAATGGAATATTCATTAATAAGTTGATCATTCCTAATGTATTCAATGATTTTGGTAAAACTAAAAACTTATGTATAAAATAATCAATTAATTGAGCTAAACCAATCATTCCCCCAAAGTTGATTTGATTTGGTGTCACAAACAACCAAATACCTAGTGTCAACAATGTTGAACCTAAAACTAAATAAAAATATTGTTCTAATCTTTTACTCATATACTCCCCCTCACCCATGAAAAGTATAATCTACTTTGCTTATTTCTACAATAAAAAAGAGTCAGTTTAATGACCCTTCAAAAATTATTTTTTAATATATTCTGGATAAGCTTCACATCCATGTTCTTCTAAATCAAGACCAATGATTTCTTCTCTTTCAGATACACGTAATCCAAAGATTTTTTTGATAATAAAGAAAGTAATTGTAATAGTAATCGCTGTCCAAATACCTACTGATAAAACACCTGTTAATTGTTTAATTAATAAATCAAATCCACCACCGTAGAATAAACCTGTTAAAGTACTTTCTGGTGCAGAAGTTGTCGCAAACAAACCAACAGCAATTGTTCCCCAAATACCATTGCAACAATGTACAGCAACAGCACCTACAGGATCATCAATGTGTAATTTATAATCTAAGAACCAAACTCCAAAGCAAACAAGTAATCCAGCAACAGTACCAATAATAATCGATCCTAAAACATCTGTGACGTCACATCCAGCAGTGATTGCTACTAAACCTGCAAGTGAAGCATTTAAACACATACCAACATCAGGCTTACCATATTTGATCCAAGTAAAGATCAAACAAGAAACAGTTGCAATGGCTGGTGCCACTGTTGTTGTTACGAAAATTGAACCAAGTTGTGGAACAGTTGTAGACGCTGCCCCATTGAATCCATACCATCCAAGCCAAAGAATAAAGACACCTAAAGCTCCAGCAGTAATGTTATGTCCTGGAATCGCGTTAACTTTAACGACTTTCCCATTTTTATCTGTATCAAATTTACCAATACGAGGTCCTAAGATTTTAGCACCAATTAATGCAGAGATACCACCAACCATATGAATTGCACATGATCCAGCAAAATCATGGAAACCAAGTTGTGATAACCATCCACCACCCCAAATCCAATGCGCTTCAATTGGATAAATAAGTGCTGAAATAACTCCTGAATAAACACAATAAGATAAGAATTTTGTTCTTTCTGCCATTGCCCCTGAAACAATGGTAGCAGTTGTTGCACAGAACACTAAGTTAAAAACAAAGTTTGAAAAATCAAAGTTTGCATAACTTGTAAATATATCAAATCCTGGTTTACCAATAAAACCAAGTAAATCTTCTCCTAATAATAAACTAAAACCAATTAAAATAAATGTACATGTCCCAATACAGAAATCCATTAAGTTTTTCATAATAATGTTCCCTGTATTTTTTGATCTTGTAAATCCTGCTTCTACCATGGCGAATCCAGCTTGCATCCAAAATACCAGCGCTGCGCCAATTAGAAACCATACGCTAAATGTTTCACTCATAATAAATCCCCCTCAATTTTTATAATGCGTTTTCCCCTTTTTCTCCAGTACGAATACGAATCGCTTCTTCAACTGGATAAATAAAGATTTTTCCATCTCCTACGTTTCCACTTGATAAAGTTTCAGTAACTTTATCAACAATTTCTTGAACGATTTCATCTTTAACAACTGTTTCAACTCTTAATTTTGAAACAAGATTAACAGAATATGTGACACCTCGATATTGATGTGTATAACCCATTTGATTTCCAAACCCCATAATATTGGAAATCATCATGCCTGTTACACCAGAAACTGTTAAAATATCTTTTAAATCTTCTAACTTTTCTGGTCTGATAATGATTTCAAGTTTTTTCATAAGTTTTCCCCCTTTTTTATTGATTTCCGTTCCCTTTTAGAAATCTTGACAAAAATATATCATGTTAATAAATTAGTGTCAATATAATTTTATTAATTTAATATTTTTTTATTACAATAAGAAAATAAAAAAGGAGCCTCGCTCCTAATAGTAATCTCGTATAACATTTACCATATCTTCTATATAAAGTCTTGCATTATCAATAATAAGAGGATTGATTTCCTTTCTTTGATCAAAGGACATTTTAAAAGTATATTGCTCTCTCATAAGAGGTAATTGTTGATTTTGACAAAGATGAATTACTTTCATCAATCTTTTATTATTAATAAAAAAACAATTGATCAATGCTAGATTTTTTACATTTTGCCGACTTAATGATTGTATAAATTCCAGCAACTGTTTATCTTTAAATAACGTATCATCAAACCCAATAACAAGTAAATCAACATCATGATCACTATGATATTGATTTAAATCTTGAGCATATGTTTTGACCCACCTTGCCATTTCATCAGCGACACACTTTATATATTTAGATTTTGTTGTATAAACAATATCGATTTTCATTTTTATCACCTAATTTATTTTAATACAGAAATATGAACTAAAAATGTATTTAACTGTTAATAATTATAACAAAACCTATTGTTTATTTGGAGGATTCTATGAAAAAAATACTAAAAATTTGTATAATTTTATCTTTTACTTTTTTACTTACTGGCTGTGTAGACTGTTTAGTTTCTTTAAATTATTCTAAAATAAAAAAACCTACTCTTTATGGTGAACTTACAATAGAGCCTCAAATTTTAGAAAAATATAACATGTCTATTTCACAAATAAAAAAACAATTATTGGGGCATGATTTTTTTAAAGATTGGACAATAAAAAAACAAACCGATTCTTCACTTTCGATAGAATCTCCTACTTCTTTTATTAAAGAAATTTCTACACTTACAAAACAAAATAATAAATATATTTTATCTATTGATATTCCTAAAAATATGCTTGATACTTCAGAATTGAATCATTATAAAAATACTTTACAACTTTTAAATTCCAGTAATGCTACCTGCTCTTTTAAAATTACTATGCCAGGTACAATTATTTCCAGCAATGTTGGCAAATATCAACAAAATGTAGTAACAATTAATCTCTTTGAACTTTTTATTGAAGAAAAAGCTTTATCTTTTCATATCATTTCAAAAAAAGAAAAAAATCATTTATTACTTTATTTTATAACTCTCATCATTTTACTTATTTTAATCATTACCCTTATTTTCATCAAAAAAAGACAAAAAGACTAGAAGATTACTTTTCTTTAATGCGGGTATTTGATAGAATAAAGGCGTTAAAGGAGACAAGAAGAATATGAAAAGAAACTGTATTATTGGACAATCTGGAGGACCCACAATCGCAATTAATGCTAGTCTTGCTGGGATTATTCATCGTGCTAAAGCATCTCAAGAATTTGAAAATGTTTATGGGATGATCAATGGTATCAAAGGTCTACTCGAAGGTAGATATATGGATTTATTAGAAGAATTTGATGATGGTGATAAAATCAATGCTTTAAAACAAACACCTGCCATGTATTTAGGTTCTTGCCGTTATAAATTACCTACTTTTCAAGATGACGAAGATACTTATGTTAAATTGTTTAGAATTTTAAAAGAATTAGAAATCACTGACTTTTTCTATATTGGTGGTAATGACTCAATGGATACTGTTATGAAATTAGATGATTACGCTAAATACATTAATAGTGATATTCATTTTATTGGTATTCCTAAAACCATTGATAATGACTTAATGGGAACAGATCATACACCAGGATTTGGTTCTGCCGCTAAATATGTTGCTGCTTCTATCTTAGAAGTTGTACACGATAGTTTAATTTATCAATTACAATCCGTTACAATCATTGAAATCATGGGAAGAAATGCAGGGTGGTTAACTGCCGCTGCTGCTCTTGCGAGAAATGAATATAATGTAGCTCCTGATCTTATTTATTTACCAGAAGTTGTTTTTGATAAAGATAAGTTTTTAGCAGATATTCATGAAGTCATGAAAAGAAAAAGATGTGTTGTCATTGCTGTATCAGAAGGTATTAGAGATCAAAACGGTCACTTCTTAGATGATGATAGTAAATACGCTAAAAAAGATGCTTTTGGACACGTCTTACATTCAGGAACAGGAAAATTACTTGAATCTCTTGTATTTAAAGAATTTGGATGTAAAGTTAGAAGTATTGAATTAAATGTTTTACAAAGATGTGCTATGCACATTGCTAGTAAAACAGATTTAAATGAATCATTTGTTATTGGTTCTAAAGCTATCGATAAAGCTTTAGAAAACGTTTCTGGTCATGTAATGGGATTTAAGCGTCTTTCTAATCATCCTTATGAAATCGATTATATTTCTACTGATGTAAGAGAAGTTGCTAACTATGAACAAAAAATTCCTGTAGAATGGATCAATGAAGAAGGAAATGATATTACTCAAGAACTATATGAATATTTATATCCACTTATTCAAGGTGAAGTACATGTTACTTATAAAGATGGTATTCCTTCTTATTACAGTTGTAAACATTTAGAAAAATAAAAAGAACTGCTACAAATAAACGTAGCAGTTTTTTAATGCTTTGCTTTAATATAATAATAACCAAAAATCGTTAGATCAATAGTCAAGGCAATAATAGAAATTGTGACTAGTGGTGAAACGTTAATCATTTGTATTATATTCATAATACACCTCCGCTAAAGATCTATTGTAAGAGTTACAGGACAATGATCACTTCCCATAATCTCTGTTTCAATTGTTGCATCAATAATCTTATCCTTTAAGCTATCACTAACAATAAAATAATCAATACGCCATCCCGCATTTTTTTCTCTTGCTTTAAAACGATAAGACCACCAAGAATAAACACCTTCTTGTAAAGGATAAAGATAACGATACGTATCGATAAAACCGTGATTTAATAACTGAGTCATTTTTTCTCTTTCTTCATCAGAAAAACCTGCATTTTTACGATTTGATTTAGGATTTTTCAAATCTATTTCTTGATGAGCAACATTTAAATCACCACATAAAATAATTGGTTTATCTAAACTTTCAAGATACGTTAAAAAATCATCTTCCCATTTCATACGATAAGATAGACGTTTGAGTTCATTTTGACTATTAGGAGTGTAACAAGTAATGACATAATAATTTTCAAATTCCAAAGTAATTAATCTACCTTCTTGATCATGTTCTTCTTTATTCATTCCATAAAAAACATTCAATGGTTTTTCTTTACTATAAATAAGTGTTCCACTATACCCTTTTTTAACAGCACTGTTTAAATAATAATGATACCCTTCAATCTCTAAATCTGCTTGACCACTTTGCATTTTAGTTTCTTGAACACAAAAAATATCTGCATCTAATTGATGAAAGCTATCTAAAAAACCTTTTTGTAAACATGCTCTTATTCCATTTACATTCCAACTTACTAATTTCATAATTACCTCTTTCTCCAATATATTCTATTATATAACATCTCATTCATGATTTGAACGTATATTTTTAAATAAATAGGGATATACTAAACTAGGTGAACATTATGAAAAAAAGAACATTCATTATTAGTTTGATTATTCCTTTATTAGTAGGTGCTATAAGCGCTTTTATCACAAATAATCAAATGGAAACATATAGCAATTTAAATACCCCCTTATTGGCTCCTCCAGGATGGTTATTTCCTATTGTCTGGACCCTTCTTTATATTTTGATGGGAATTTCTAGTTATTTTATTTATATCAGTCATGATCCTAAACGTGAAAACGCCTTAATTGTCTACTCTTTTCAATTATTTATTAATTTTTGTTGGCCACTTTTCTTTTTTAATCTTCATAATTATTTTCTTTCATTAATGATTTTAATAGCTTTGATTCTTACTGTTATTTATATGTTGATCATTTTTAAAAAAATTAATCCAAAAAGTTTTTATCTAAATATTCCTTATATTCTTTGGTTATTCTTTGCTTTATATTTAAACTTTATGATTTTTATAAACAACTAAAATAGAACAAAGTTTCTTCCATGGCCCTTGTTTTAAGACGATAGTATGTACTTCGAGAATAATAATCAATCCACCAATCTTTACCAACTCTCTCTATAAATTCTTTTTCAATAATAACTTTACTCTCCATCGATAAACAATCTAAAATAAATTCAAATGTTGCAATAACTTTCTCTAATTCTTCTTTTAACACCAATTGATCATTCAATTGACTTCCTTTATCTTGATAATACGTCTTCTTTTCTTTAACAGTATCAAATTGAATCGCTGGATAAAAATTCCTTTCTTCTAAACATTTAAGTTGTAAAACAGCACGGTGATACTTTTTAAATAGATCTTCTAAAACATCTTGTTTTTCTTTAAACGTTAATGCCTTCATAAAAAAACCTCCTATGTTTATATATGACAATAGGAGGCCTTTTTTCTTTTAAATTATGAAATTTTCTTTAATTTCTTCAATTTCTTCATCACTAAAACCAATATTTAATAAATATCCTTTAGTACTACCATAATTTTCTCTTAAATACGCAATAAATTTCATCATCACTCTTGGATCAGAACCTAAAAATTTTTCATCTTCACTTGGCATCATTTCTTCCAATTGTTTGATCATTGCCATATTATTTTCATAAGATTCTGAATAATCTTTAACAATATCATATTCATGACATCCCGCTAGATCTAATAACATACATGCAATAACACCTGTACGATCTTTACCTGCAGAACAATTAAATAATGTACAGTCATAAGGATGATTTAAAAAGATATTAAATACTTTTTTAAATTGTTTTTTATTCGCTTCGATCATAAAAATATAAAAACCACTTAAATCTTGATAGTCTTTAATATCATTTGGTAATACTGACATATTTTCATTTTGTAGTAAATTAATATGATAATACTCTATATCTTTATACCCTTTTAAACTATGTGGTTGATGAACTAATTCATAATCACTTCTTAAATCAATGACAGTGCGAATACCATATTGATAAAATTGTTCTTTTAAATCATCACTGATCCCACTTGGACATGTACTTCTAACATATTTATGTGATTTTGTATAATATCCTTCTTGTGTTTCATAACCGCCTAAATCTCTTACATTGGTCATTTTTCCTATATGAAGTAATCTTTCTTCACGAGATAATTGCATCATTTTTTCTTTCCTCACTAATCTTCAAATGGTCTTATTCTTAAAGTTACCCCAATATTTTGAGCAATCTGTTTACAAATTTCTACATCTTTTTCAGGAATTGTTGTATCAACAATCGTTAAAACAACATGAGGCACATAGGCTTTACATTTTTTAGCAAAATCTAATAATTCATCAAATGAATCAATTCCATATTGGCTTCTTGTAAGTTTTAAATAATCTTCTTTATTACTTGTATTTAAACTAATAGAAACAGTATCTAACAATCCTTTAAATTCAGGCGTAATATCTCTTTTATTATATAAAGAAGATAACCCATTGGTATTCACTCTTGTAGGTAGATCAGGTCTTCTTTCTTTTAAATACTTAGCAACTTTCATTAAATCATCATGTCTTATAAGTGGTTCACCAAAACCACAAAAAACAACTTCTTTGAAATCATTTAAATTATATTTTTCAAATTCTTGAATAATTTCATCAACCGTTGGTTCTTCTTTTAACCATAAGGAATTATTTTCAATCATTTCCTTTGTTTGTCTTAAACAAAATGTACATGAACATGTACAACGATTTGTCGAATTAACATAACATGTAATCCCTTTAGTACTTTCTAAATGTGCAATATCAATATAACTATTTTTATATAATGTATATAATATCATCTTAATCCCCCAATTCTTTTAATAATGGTTCAAAACATAATCCCATATGTGGATGAGCATCAATGTCTACAGAATGTTGAATGCATTTAGAAGCAAAATCTGTTGATTTTTTAACAGCTTCTAAAAAATTTTTCTCTTTCAAATAGCTTCCTGCAATTACTGCAGAAATAACATCTCCTGTACCACTACGATCTTCTCCAATACGTTTCACATAGATTTTTTCAACTTTTCCATGATCATAAACAAAATTTAAAATTTGATGACCAATAGAAATACCCGTTACTACAATCATTTTTGGACCCATTTGACTTAATTTTTCACACATGCGCTTAAGTTCTTGCTCATTGCTTGTTTCATGATAAGCTTCATCAATCAAAGCACACAATTCTGTTAAATTAGGTGTAACAATTGTCGCATAAGGAATGAGTTCTCTCATTTTTTCTTGCATTTCTTGCGTATAAGTCGGATAAAGTTTTCCATGATCACCCATGACTGGATCTACTAAAATAAAGTTTTTTTCTGTTTTAAAATCTTTAAAAAATTCTTTTACTATTTCTATTTGTTTCGCAGATCCTAAAAAGCCACTGCATATTCCATCAAAATCAATATTCATTTTCTTATATGTTTCAATATAATCATTCATCTTTGATGTATAGTCATCAAAAAAGAAATCTTTATGATATGTATTGATAGATAAAATTGCTGTTGGTACAAAAGCTGTTTCAATTCCCATAGCTGAAATAATTGGCAATTGACAGGCTACTGAACATCTTGATAATCCTGTTACATCATTTACTAATACAATTCTTTTTTCTCTCATCTTTAAAACCTCTTTCATGTATTTTAGCACAATCAAGTCTTATTGAGTATCTTTTTTTCATAATTCATATTTGTTATAATATTGAAAGAGGTGAAATGAATGAAAAAAATTCTAAAAGTACTTTTAGTTTTAATGACTGTTGTTTCCATTGCTGGATGTTCTTCTAAAACAACAACAGAAAAAGCAACTAAAAAAACAAAAACTTTATCAGGAAATTATCAAGTTGAAATTAAAGTTAAAGATTATGGAACAATTTATGCTGAAATTGATGCTGATACAGCACCAATTACAGTAACAAACTTTGTAAAGTTAAGTAAAGAAAAGTTTTATGATGGTTTAACTTTTCATCGTATTATTGATGGTTTCATGATTCAAGGTGGAGATCCTAAAGGAGATGGCACTGGTGGAAGTAAAGAAACAATTAAGGGTGAATTTTCAGATAATGGGGTAAAAAATCCTTTAAGTCATACACGTGGAGCTCTTTCTATGGCAAGAAGTCAAGATAATGATAGTGCTTCTTCACAATTCTTTATTGTTCAAAGTGATTCTACTTATTTGGATGGTCAATATGCTGTTTTTGGTTATGTTTATGAAGGCATGGACATTGTTGATCAAATTTGTAAAGATGTAAAAGTAGAAGATAATAATGGAACTGTAAAAAAAGAAAATCAACCTGTTATTGAATCGATTCGTTGTAAAAAGATATAATTAAAAAGAAGCTCAGGCTTCTTTTTTTAAGGCATTTTTTAATAATAAAACAGTAATAATAAACGCTGATAGATCCGCAACAGGGACAGCTATAAAAATACCATCTAAACCTATAATCGATGAAAAAATTATGATACAAGGAATTAAAATAATAATTTGTCTCAATAAATTTAAAACACTTGATATTTTTATCTTACCAATCGCTTGAAAATAGTTTGCACACATTACTTGTGCACCAATAAGCGGTAAACACATAAACCAAATATGTAAAGCATGGCTACATAATTTTACAACATCTGCTTCATCATTAAACATATAGACAATACTTTTTGTAAAAAATTGTACTGCGATAAAACCAATCAAAGCAATCATTGTAGCACCTATAATTGCATATTTTAATGTTTCTTTAACACGATTCATTTTTAAAGCACCATAATTATATGAAATCAATGGTTGTTGACCTTGCATCAAACCAGTAATTGGCATCAAAATAAGTGTTTGAATGCTTGTAACAATACCAATAGCACTTAACGCTAAATCTCCACCATATTTAACAAGAGACGCATTCAAAATAATATTTAAAACACTATTCGATATTTGCATTAAAAATGCAGGTATTCCTGTTTGAATAATTTGTTTTGAAATATTCAACTGTAATTTCAATAAAGTTGCATTTAAAGGAATAATCGTTCTTTTTCCAAATAAAAATGCAAGTTGCCATAAAGCACTTAAAAACTGTCCACCAATCGTTGCAAAAGCAGCTCCTTGCATTCCCATATGGAAAATACAAATTAAAATATAGTCAAATAAAATATTAAACCCTGCTCCGATCAATTGTGAAATCATGGCATTTTTAGGATTTCCTTGAGCTCTAGAAAAATTATTTCCTGCCATTGCAATACATTGAAAAACAGCACCATATAAAATAATACTTAAATAATTTTCAGCATAAGGCAAAACAGTTTTTGAAGCACCTAATAAACGTAACATTGGTGCTAAAAAAACATTTCCTAAAATCATAAAGACTAGGCCTAAAATAATTGTTAAAGTTAGACCATTTCCCATATACTTTCCAGCTTCTTCCTTTTTACCTTGACCTAATGCTATTGAAAAACGAGTGGCTCCACCCATTCCAATCATTAAAGAAATGGCCATTAAAACAAGAGTTACAGGATAACAAATACTAATTCCTGCTAAACCAATTGCCCCCAATTCTGGAGCATTTCCAATAAACATACGATCAACAATATTATAAATTGCATTAACAAGCATTCCGATAATAGCTGGAATTGAAAATTCTACTAATAAAGGTAATATATTTTTAGTCCCCATCTTATCCTCATTTTTCATACGTATCCTCCAAATTCATTTTCATTTTTAATAAAAGTTCTTCTAAAAGAATAAGCTCATTTTGATCAATATCTTTAATCATCATCTCTGTTGTCTCTTTAATAACAACTTTAATTTTAGGATATAATTCTTTTCCCTTAGAAGTTAAAGACAAAACATGATTTCTTTTATCTTCTTTTGAAGTTTTTTTAATAATAAATCCCTTATCTTCTAATGTTTTTAAAATTCTCGTAACTGCACTTTTATCAATTTGTAATCTTTTATTTAAATCTTCTTGTTTGATATTATTTTCTTCATAAATAATTTTTAAAGTAATCGCTTGTCCATGGGATAAACCAAACTCTTTAAGTTGGACATTCATATAACTATTTTTTTGATTATGAAGAATAGAAATTAAGCGTGATAAATTCATATTTCCTCCTATAGTTGACACATCAACTATAGGATATTTTATATTTATTGTCAATAAAAAAAGAAATATATATCGAATATATACTTCTTTTATATTGTGTTATTTAAGAATTGAAAGAAGAACTTTTTCTATCTTATCAACATCTATTGGTTTTGATATATGTCCATTCATCCCTTGAGCAACCGCCTTTTTTCTATCTTCCTCAAAGGCATTAGCTGTTAAAGCGGTGATAGGAATCGTGGTTTTGTCTTTATTTGACAATTGACGAATAGTTTGTGTTGCCTTATAACCATCCATATGAGGCATTTGAATATCCATTAAAATCAAATCATAGCTTTTAGCAGGCATTTGTTCCATTTTAGCCACACATTGAATCCCATCTTCAACACGCTCAACTATTAATCCTATATCTTCTAAAAGAGTAATCGTAATTTCAGCATTCAAATCATTATCCTCAGCAAGTAAAATATGTTGCCCCCGAATATTTTTATTTGCTCCAACAAAGACAAATCTTCATTTACTTGCGCGTAATATTTTTCATCAGCAAGGTGATGTTTTAAAACAACTGTAAACTTAATTCACTTTCTACATCGATCGTACCACCCATCACATCAACGAGTTTTTTACAATCGGCATTCCTAAACCCGTTCCTGCAACAGCTTGTTCATATTCATATTCATAACCACTACGCTTCCCTTTTTTCCCTGTAATATGATAAGAATCTCCCTACCACCCTACACGTATTTTTCCTTCATTTGCTCGTACAGGAATTGAAAATAATGAAAAAAGCAGGATAAAACCTATAAAAATGCATCCACATTTATTTAAAATATGGTTTATTTTTTCATCATTTCTCCCTCTTTTCATGATTAAAATATTTTGTAAGTACATCTTTTAATTTTTCTATATCAACTGGTTTAGCAAGATGTTCATTCATTCCAAGTTGTAAAGCATGTTTTCTATCTTCTTCAAAAGCATTTGCTGTCATCGCAATAATTGGAATTTGAGCATTTTTATTATTAAAACTTCTAATTATTTTTGTTGCTTCATAACCATCCATAATTGGCATTTGGATATCCATTAAAATAAGATCATAATATCCTTCTGGCATCTTTTCTAATATTTTTATACATTCTTCTCCATTTTTAGCTAAATCTATAATTACTTTAAAAGTATTTAAAAGTTCTATTCCAATTTCCGCATTTAATTCATTATCTTCTACAAGAAGAATATGTTTTCCTGAAAAATCAAGTGTTGATGTATTTCTTTCATTGACATTTTCAACTTGTAAAGAAGTTAAAAACGAAAGTTCTACAGTAAACTTTGTTCCTTTATTTAACTTACTTTCTACTTGAATTGTTCCATTCATCATATCTATAAGAGATTTAACAATAGGAAGTCCTAATCCTACTCCAGGTACTTTACTTTCTGTACTTGTTTTTTCTCTAGCAAATTCTTCAAAAATATGTGGTAAAAAATCTTCTTTCATTCCTATTCCATTATCTATAATTATAAAATGATATTTTACTTTATTATTTTCAAATGAAATTTCTTGGATCAATAATTCAACATTTCCACCTTCTGGTGTATATTTAATCGCATTAGAAAGAATATTTAAAACAATCTCTCTTAATTTAGTTTTATCACAAATAATATGATGATGTTTAATCTCCAAATGATAGGAATAATGTAATTTTTTCTCTTTAATTAGCGGTTCAACTACAACATTTATATTTTTAACTAAATCATCTAAATCTCCTATTTCCTTTTTTAAATCTAATTTACCACTTTCTATTTGTGTCATTTCAAGAATATAATTAATCAAAGAAAGTAAAATCGTACTTGATGATTTAAGTTTTGAAATATAATCCAATGCCTGTTTTTTATTATCTAAATTATTTTCTAATAATTGTGTATAGCCAATAATTGCATTCATTGGTGTACGAATATCATGAGACATATTAAATAAAAATCTTGTCTTTGCCTGATTGGCATGTTGTGCTTCAGTAGCCACTTTTTCAATTTGTTTTGCATAAACAGCTTCTTTTTCACGTCTTAAAATAATTTGCCAATAACCCATTGATAACAAAATAGCTACCAAAACACTTACAATACTTCCAAATATCTTATAAGACATTGGTATCCAACCTTGAAAAGGAACAATTTCAAAATACCATGTATCATTAGGTACTTCACAAGCAACACTTAATGTATGATTTAAAGAACTATGACCACATGACATAATTGTCACATGTTTTCCATTGTTGCCCTCTTTCCAAACTTTAAAATGATAAGTGGCATCTTCTAATTTATCTACTTCTAATTCTTCTAAAAAAGCATCCCAATTTAAAACAAGAATAGAAAATCCCCAAAATTTCTTTTCATTTCCATCATTTATATAAATAGGGTCAAACAATAAAGCCCCTGTACCACCTTGTTTTAATTCATATGGACCAGCAATTGTATATTCTCCACTTTTTCTAGCAATATTCGCTTCTTTTTGACGTTCAGGAAGTTCCAACGTATTCATACCTATCACTTTTTCATTTCCTTTTAATGGATAGGCCTTTTCAATAATCCCATTAGGTGCTAATTCATATGCTTCAATAACATTTTTATTTTTTTTCATATAACTTGCAAGCTGATTAAACTGTTCATCACTGATTGTATGTTTTGAAGATATAATATTTTTAAGCATTTCAGAATTTTCTAAATATCTTCCAAGCTGTGTTTCTATTTTTCGAACAGTATCTTCTGCAGTATAACTTGCACTTATTTTTTCTTTATTTACTTCAAATTGAATTAAAAAAATAAAACAAATCAACATGACACCCATCACTATAATAAAAAATAGGCCTGTTTTTCTTTTTAATTTATTTAATTGAACAACTTCTTCTTTATTCATTACTTCTACCTATCTACTCAAATGATTCTTATGAGTCCATTATACACACTTATGTAAATTTTCTCTATAAAAAGCTTGATAAAATAAAAAAGAGCAATCTTAACGATTACTCCTTTATACAAATTAATAAGCTTTTGCAAAGTAAACAACTTTTTTAGCTGGTTTACCACAAATTGGACAAACATCTCCAAATGGTTCTTCATCTTCTTTGATACATCTTGATGTAGCACCTGTTTCTTCTTTGATTTTAGCTTCACAAGCATCATCTTCACACCACATCATACGAATGTATCCTGCTTTAGTATTTAAGATTTCTTTAAATTCATCATATGTTTTCGCAGTTCTAATGTTTTCATCTCTAAATTTCAATGCTTTTGCATACATTTCATCATGAATTTGATCTAATAATTGATGAATTGTATTTGGTAATTCTTCATTTAAAGCATATGTTTCTTTTGTACCATCTAATCTTTTAGCTAAGACACATTGTCCTTTTTCAATATCTTTAGGTCCAATTTCAAGTCTTAATGGAATTCCTCTCATTTCAGCATCTGCAAATTTATAACCTGGTGTTTTATCACTAGCATCCACTTTAACACGAAGTCCAGCTGCTTTTAATTGTTTTTCAATTTCATAAGCCTTATCTAAAACACCTTCTTTATGTTGCATAACTGGAACGATCATCACTTGAATTGGTGCCACTCTTGGTGGTAAAACAAGTCCATTATCATCTCCGTGAACCATAATGATTGCTCCAAGTAAACGTGTTGATGCTCCCCAAGAAGTTTGATAAACATATTCTTGTTTATTATCTTTATTTAAGAATTTAACATCAAAAGCTTTCGCAAAACCTTGTCCAAAGTAATGTGATGTTCCTGATTGTAAAGCTTTTCCATCATGCATTAAAGCTTCCATTGTATAAGTTTCTTCAGCCCCTGCAAATTTTTCACTTTCAGTTTTACGACCAGTGACCATTGGAATTGCAAGTAGATCTTGTGCTGTACTTCGATAAACTTCTAACATTTGTAAAGTTTCTTTTCTTGCTTCTTCTTCAGTAGCATGAATTGTATGACCTTCTTGCCATAAGAATTCAGAACCACGTAAAAATGGTCTTGTTGTCTTTTCCCAACGTACAACGGAACACCATTGATTATATAGTTTTGGTAAATCACGGTAAGAATTTACAATTTTTGCATAATGTTCACAAAATAATGTTTCAGATGTTGGACGAATAATTAAGTTTTCATCTAAATCATCTAATCCACCTTTTGTTACAACAGCACATTCTGGTGCAAATCCTTCTACGTGATCAGCTTCTTTTTGTAATAAAGATTGAGGGATCAACATCGGCATATAAACATTTTCATGTCCTAATTCTTTGAATTTTTGATCCATATGTTTTTGAATTTGTTCCCACATTGCATAACCATACGGACGATAAATAATAAATCCTTTCACATCGCTATAATCCATTAATTCTGCTTTACGACATACATCTGTATACCATTTAGCAAAATCAACATCTCTAGCAGTAATAGCTTCATTTTTCTTGTTATTTGCCATCTTTTTTCCTCCTCTAAAATGCTTCTCTATTTTACTATAGAAATGATAAACAAGCAAGATTAGATCATCTGAATCACACTTTGTTTTTGTTTTCTTTCAACTACAAGTTGTCGTTCAATACGATCTTTTAAATCACTAACGTGTGAGATGATTCCAATTAATTTATTTTCATGATGCAATTCCATTAAACAATTCATTGCTTGATCTAATGATTGACTATCTAAAGAGCCAAACCCTTCATCAATAAAAAGCGTATTTAATTCAATTCCTCCAGCATAATCTTGAACCATTCTTGAAAGTCCTAAAGCAAGAGATAGAGCTGCTTTAAAGGATTCCCCACCAGAAAGTGTCTTAATACTTCTAACATTTCCACTTTCTTGATCAAAAACATCTAATTCTAACCCTTGCTGACTTCTTCCTTTACCTGCATCATCTTTTCTTAATAATTGATATCTTCCTTGACTCAATTGTTTCATGATCACATTGGCATAAATCAACATATTTTCAAAATAAGTTGCTAGTACATATCTTTCAATCGACACTCTTGCATTATTTTTACCACTTGCTAGATTATAAAGATCTAAATATCTTTGATAAGTATCTTCATCTTTTTTTAATTGTTGATTGATTTTTTGAATATCTTTGATCATTTTTTCTTTTAATGAATAATCTATTTTTAATTTTTCTAAATCATCATTTTTTTCTCTCAATTGTTGATTTACTTCTTTAATTGTTTCACTTAAAGAAGATAAATCAACATATGTTGAATCTTTGACTTCATTTTCTAATGAAATAATTTGTTCATTTAAACTCTTTAAAGAAATTAAATAATCTTGATATTTCTTTTCTAAGATACTGATTTGATTGATTTGTGTTTTTAAATTTAAAAATTCTTCTTCATTTATAAATGCATCTAAAGCAGTATGATATTTATTATCTAATTCATCATATATTTCTTGTTCTTGAATAATTTGTTGATTCAATGACGAAATTTTTGTTTTTATTTCAAGATATTTATTTTTGACCTTTTCATAAGCCTGTTGAATAGTTTCTATTTCTAATGAAAGTTGACGATATTTTTTTTGAATTTGTTGATAATTTTTATTAACTTCTCCAATTTCATATTGGAGCATTGAATCATCTAATTTACCAGATAATTGATGAATTTGTACTTGAATATTCTCTAGACTTTGTGCTTGTTTTAATTCTTTACTTTCATAAGTAGACATATCTTTCAATGAAAGAGCCACACTCTTTTTAAGCTTTTGAATATATTTAAGTTCATCTTGTAATTCAAGATATTCTTTTTTCATTCTTTTTTCATCTTTTGATAAATGATCTAATTCTTTAATAAAGATTTCTTTAGATAACTCTTCTTGAATATTAAGTTCACTTGAAAGTTGTTTTGTTTGTTTAACAAGCATTTCCTTTTTTTGATTATATAAGAGTATTTTTTGTAAGATATCTTGTAACCTATGTTCTTGTTGTTTTACTTTTTTAGCTTGTTGATCTAATTTTTCTTTTGTTATATCTTCTTTTTCAATTTGTGCCGGATGAGGATGATGTAAAGAGCCACAAATAGGGCAAGGTTGATCCTCTTTTAATTGTAATGCAAAAATACCTGCTTGTTTTCTAAAATACAATTTTTCCATTTGATTATATTGCATTTTTTCATGATCAACTTGTTTTTCAACAACTGTATAGTCTTCTTGTAAATCACTTTTATTTTCATTAAGTTTGAGTATTTGATCATAATAATCCGACAATTGATGAACTTTTACTTTTTGTTCGTTTAAACGAACATATTGTTGTTTGATCAGTTCATATTTAGATTGTACTTGTTGTTCACTTTGGATTCTTTCTTGATCTCTTTGCAACCCATTTTCAAATTTTTCTTTCTTTTTTAAAAAGAGTTTATGTTCTTCATCTAACATTCTATATTGTTGTTTTAGAGTTTGTAAGTTTTGATAATCATTTTGATATTGATAGATTTGATTGATTAATTGTTTCGTTTCTTGAATTTGGTTTTGTAATTTTTCTTTTGTTTGTTGTTTGTAGTCAAGAGAATTTGCTTGTACCTTTTTTTCTTGATAATCTTTTTCAAGTTTTTTTAATTGTTTTAAAAAATCTTCTTGACTTAAGTTTAAGGTTTGAAGTTTCTTTTGTTGTTTAATATAAGAAATATATAAATAATTTGTTTCTTGTGCTTTTTTTAAAGTATCTACAGTTTTATTTAATTCTTGATAATCATTTTCTTGTTTCTTTAAATCTTGAAATTGTTGTTTTAAATCTTTTAATTGTATTAATCGTTGATTTTGCAAGCGATAGAGTTGTAATTGTTGTTTCTTTTGATCTAAATCTTTTTTTAAATCATCATATTCTTTTTGTTGACTTGCGATAAGTTTTGTTTGTTTAGATAAATATTCTTGATGATCTTCAACTTGTAATTCTTGCATCAAATCTTTCCTTTTATTCAATAACAAATCATATTTATCTTGATATACTTTCAAATGAACTTTAAGTTTTTCTTCTAACTTTTGATACGTTTCACTATGAAATAACTCTCTTAATACTTTTTCTCTTTCATCACTTGAAGCCATAATCAATTTTGTAAATTCTCCTTGAGCAATCATACAAATCTGTTTAAATTGTTGATCATCGACCCCTAATAAAGAAATCATTTTTTGATTGACTTCTTTAATACCTTCGACCATTTTGCCATCTGGTAAAGTAAGTAACGCTGAAGGTTGTTTAGGTGTTTTTTTCCCTTCTAGATAATATTTAGGATTTCTTTTAATTGTATAATTTTGTTGATGCAAAGAAAATGAAAATTCAACAAAAGTAGGAATTTCATTTAAGGCATGATCACACCTTAAACTGTCTGTTTGTCTAATTTGACCACTTGTTTTACCATATAAGGCAAAGATCATAGCATCAAAAATCATCGTTTTTCCACTACCTGTAGGCCCTGTAATTAAAAAGAGACCATCTTCTTGAAATGATTCAAAATCGATTGTGATTGTATCTGGATAAGGTCCAAACGCTGATAATGTAAGGCTAATGGGCATCATCTTCATTTACCTCCTCTAGTAATTGTTGAATAATTTCTTCACTTTCTTGACTCATTGCTTCACCTTTCATTTTTTCATAGAATTCTTTAAATATTTCTATTGGAGATTGTTTTTCAACATCTAAGGAAGAAGCTGTTTGATTTGTTTTAAGTTTTTCTAGTGATTGATAAGTAATTTGTAATAAATAAGGGTATTTTTCTTTTAAAAAATCATATGCGTGACCTATGACTTGTTTATCTAATAATTCTACCGCTACAAAATCATTTTCATTATTTGGATAATGTAAAACATCTTCATATTTTCCAACGACCTTCACTAGATCTTTTTGTGGCTTTAAAGGAATAATTTGCGTAGAAACCCCAGTTTCATCAATAGTTACTTCAACCATTCCTTTTTTTTGATGAACTTCATCAAATGAATACTTCATTAAACTTCCTGCATATCTTACATAATCATATTTAATTTTTTGACTTGCATGAATATGACCTAAAGCTACATAATCAAAATCTTTACATAAATCAACATCAATAATTTCACTACCACCCACGGAAAGAATTACTTCACTTTCACTTCTAATCACTTCTTTATTTCCCGCAATAAATTGATGTGTTACAAGAACTTTAGGATGGTCTTCAACAAATGTTTGTTGACTTAAATAATATGCAAAAGCATCTTGATATGTTTTTAAATCATCTTTTTCATATAAATAACGTATATAAGAAGGTTTAAAAAAAGGAACCAAATAAAAATAAACACCTTCTATTTCAATTGGTCTTATTTCTTTTTCAGGATAAGAAACAATATACAAACCTTGACTTTGAAGTAAAGAACTTGCAAAATCAAGTCTTTCACTGCTATCATGATTTCCTGAAATGATCAATACTTTTTTATGATAATGTAAAATCATTGCTTCTAAAAAATGATTTAAAGCGACTATACTTTCTTTAGAGGCAATTGCTCGATCATAAACATCTCCAGCAATTACTAAAGTATCTATTTTTTTTTGAACCATATAATTCATCACTTGATTTAATAAATCAATTTGAATATCTAATAGATTATTTTGATAAATAATTTTACCTAAATGTAAATCCGCTAAATGTATAAATTTCATAATTCCTCCAAATCCAAACAATATATTCTTTTTATATAATCACCTTGATCAAAATCTTTCTTCAAACATGCAGGTACTTCTTTTGTTTCAAGATACTTAAATGGCAATGACTCAATAATCTTACGACTTGCTATATTATCAGGAGAACATGTAATCATTAATTGTTTAAATCCTTTTTCTTTTGCTTTATCAAACAATAATAAACAAGCATCTTTACTATAATGATGCCCTCGGTATTCCTTTTCTATCGTATAACCAATATGTCCATCATAATATCTTTCTTCATTAGTACCTTCTCTTAAGACAATTCTTCCTACTTCTATATGATCGACCATGATTAAATATATATAATAAGGTTTCCAACCACGTGGAAGATTCTCTTTTTCATATGTTAAAAGTTCTAATTTCATAAAATCACCTATCCCTATTGTATCATGTATCTTTCAACAAATTAATATAATAATCTCTTTTAAATCCACTTATTTCCACTTTAAAAATTTATTTTACATATTCTTTATTTATTTAAAATATGCTATTATAGATAGTAGGAAGTGGTAAATATGTATAATTTATATAAAGAATATCTAGAATCTGGAGAAACTGATCTAGAATACTTTGATTGGTTAGATAATCAAATACTTTTACGTTCTCGTGATAGAAAAATTGAAGAGGCAAATAAAAAAATTAAAGAAATACGTCAAAGAACTGAAGAAGCAAATAAAAAATATGAAAATCTAATCAATGAAATAAAAGAAATGATTGATGAGACAAAAGAGAGTATTATCAAATACTCTCAACTAAAATTTCATGAAGATATAAGCAGTTCTATAAATACTCTTTCTAAAAATCAAATTTTTGATCTTTTAGACCATTTATATGATTTTAAAGAGTTTGATGAATTAAAAAAATATCTTCAAAACTTAAAAATTTAAATTTTTTTGATAAAAAAGAAGAAAAACACTCATAAAAAGTCAATATAAATAATGGAGGACTTTTTATGAACAAAAATAGAGAGAATTTTAAAAAATATTCAAATGATTTATATTTTCACCATTTACTTGTTGAAAATGAAAGAATTAGAACCCTTATTTGTCAAGAGCTTATTTTAGACAGAGAGATTGTTTCTACTAAATTAAAAAATGCACAACAATATGGTAAAAATTTCTATGAAAAGAAACTTATTTTAGATATTTTAGCGATTGATGATGTAGGTGATCTCTACAATATCGAATTACAAACTTATGGTTTAAATGAAGAGATACTTGTTCGTTTTGAACTTTATAATGCTGAACTTTTAAGACAACAAGTAAAACAGGGAGAAGATTATACTAGTGCTCATGTCGTAAGATCATTAATTATCAGTTATGGGCATATTTTAGATAACGCACCTCTTTATAAATGTCACTTTAGAATGGTTGATGATGAACATCATATTGTCTATCCATTTAATCGTATGGAAATAACAATTATTCAACTCGAATATATCAATCAAGTAATCAATGAAATGACGAGTTTTAATCAGTTGATGTATCTCTTTAAAAACGAAAAACCATATGATAAAATTGAAATAGATTACAGAATAAAGGAAGCGATACAAATGCATGACAAATATATATCTTCTGAAGAATCATACCTAGAATATCTTGATCGTTTAGATAATGAAATATTACTTCGTTCTCGTGATAGAAAAATTAAAGAAGCGAATCAAAAAGCCGAGAAAGAAAAGCAAAAAGCGGAGGAAGCAAACCAAAGAGCTGAAAAAGCAAATAACGAAATAGATAGTATTCTTGATGAAACAAAGGAAAGTATTATTAAGTATATTAAAATGCAATTTCATGAAGATATCAGTGATTTTATAAGCACTTTTTCTAAACAACAAATTCGTAATCTTCAAAAACATCTATATGATTTTGAAGAATTTGAAGAATTAAAAAACTATTTTCAAAAACCAAAAGAATAAGCAGACTCGCTTATTCTTTTTAACTATCTTATTAATTGTCTTAATTCTCCAACATCAAGAGAATATCTTTCTGCTACCATACGATTTACTTTTCCAGTATTTACTAAAGTAGCAAGTGATGCATTTAATGTTGTCATTCCTTCATTTCTTCCAGTTTGAATCATCGTATCTATTTGATGACCTTTATTTTCCCTAATTAAATTTTTAATAGCGTCATTAGCAATCATGATTTCTAAAGCAGCTGCTCTTCCTTTACCACTTGCAAGTGGTAAAAGTTGTTGAGTAACAACCGCTTGTAAAACAGAGGCTAATTGAGCACGAATTTGAGCTTGTTTATGAGGAGGGAAAACATCAATAATACGATCAATTGTTTTAGGAGCACCAATAGTATGAAGCGTACTAAATACAAGATGGCCTGTTTCAGCTAAAGTAATAACTGCTTGAATCGTTTCATAGTCTCTCATTTCTCCAACAAGAATAACATCTGGATCTTCACGCATGGCACTTTTTAAAGCTGTGTCAAAAGAATCAACGTCTTCATAGACTTCCCTTTGATGAATAAGAGCTTGTTTTTGTTGATATACATATTCAATTGGATCTTCAATAGTAAGAATATGACAATTTCTCATTGAAGAAATAAAATCAATCATTGCTGCTAAAGTTGTTGATTTTCCACTTCCTGTAGGACCGGTTACTAGAACAAGTCCTCGAGGAAGTAAAGCCAATTTATGTAAAACATCAGGTAAATTTAATTCTTCTAATGTCTTGATTTGTTCATTGATGATACGAATTGCGGCTGTCATATAACCTTGTTGAAAATAAATATTAACACGATGTCTTCCTAAATCATTTACATAGACAAAGTCAGCATCTTCATGTTTTTCTACAATCTTTAAAATTCGATCTTTACACATTGATAAAATCATTTCTTTTATTTCTTCATTACTAAAAGCTTGTTCAAATCCAATAAGTTTTCCATCTTGTCTCAATGTTATACCTGTATTTTCACCAATATGGACATCACTACATCCTTTAATTCTTGCATCATTTAAAATATCATTAATATTTGCCATAACATTCCCCTTTAATCAATATAAGCAATAATCTTATTGAATTCATCTACTGTTGTTTTACCTTCTTTAACTAGTTTTAAAGCTTGATCTCTTAAAGTTTCTACTCCTTGTTCTTCAACAAGATATTTCATAATATCATCTATTTCTTCTTGATTAGAAATCATTTTACGTACTTTACTATCTATTTCAATAACTTCATGAATAGCAATTCTCCCCTTATAACCTGTTTGATTACAATGAGGACAGCCTGTTCCTTTAGAAATATATTTAATTCCTTCTTGTAAAGCTAATCGATCAGATAAAGAAGTGGCTACTTCCTTTTTACAATAAGGACAAACCTTTCGCATTAAACGTTGAGCAACAACACCTACTAAACTGTTAGCGACCATATAAGGTTCAACACCCATTTCTTCAAGTCTAACAATCGTACTAATAGCATCGTTCGTATGTAATGTACTGACAACCAAATGTCCTGTAATAGCTGCACGAACAGAAATTTCAGCAGTTTCTTTATCACGAGTTTCTCCAACCATGATTACATCTGGATCTTGTCTCATTAAAGCACGCAATCCTCTATCAAATGTAAGGCCAGACATTGTATTGACTTGCATTTGATTAATACGATTTAATTTTCTTTCCACAGGATCTTCAATCGTTGAAATATTGATTTGTCCTTGAGCTAATTTTTCAAGGATCATATAAAGTGTTGTAGTTTTCCCACTTCCAGTAGGACCTGTTACATAGATAATTCCATGTGGCATAGACATCATATGATTCACTTTCTTAAAGTTTTCTTCTGTCATTCCAAAAGTACTTAAGCGGTCAATAGTACTATTAGAATTCAAATAACGCATAACAATCTTTTCACCAAAGATGGTAGGAATAACAGATACACGAATATTTAATTCAACTCCATCAATTACTCCCATAAAATGACCATCTTGAGGTAATCTTTTTTCAGCAATATCCATGTTAGATAAAATTTTAATTCTAACAATCAAAGCCGCTTGTATATTTTTATTTAAATCTAAATAATCAACAAGCATTCCATCAATACGCATTCTTACATGTAATTTATCTTCAAATGGTTCAATATGAATATCAGAAGCACTTGTATTATATCCTCTAATTAACAATGAATTTAATAATTTAACAACAGGTGTATCATCTTCATTCGCATCAAATAAATTTAGATCCTCTTCTACTTCAGGTAAAGTCGATTCATCAATATCATCTACTAAATTCAAAGTATCAACATCTGAATAATATCTTTCAATAGCAATTTGAATATCTGCTTTTGTTGCAAGTGAAACACTAATACGACAACCTGAAACAAGTCTTACATCTTCTAACCCATAATAATTTAAAGGATCACTTGTTGCTACTGTTAACACATTGTCATTAAAAGCATAACCAATGACATTATATTTTTGTGCCATTGCTTCAGGAACCTTTTTAACAGCATTAATATCAAAATCTATATTATCCAATGAAACTAAAGGCTCAGCTAATTTATCAGATAAAGCTTCTAACATTTGTTGTTCACTAACAAAACCTAAATCTATTAAATGTTCCCCTAATCTTTTACTTCTATCTTTCTTTTGGGCATCTAATGCAATCTGTAACTGTTCTTCATTAATATACCCATATTCTTTTAATACTTCACCTATTGGTAAACTTTTCATGTGTCAACCTCCATCAATTTACTGTACTCCAAAAATAATTTGGATTTGGATTACCATTAACAATTTCTAACATATGTGGCCATGTTGTTGGATTATTATCTTTATTTATATTTTGCATGGCTTTAAGATATCCTAAATCTTGAGCTTCAGAATATAAAACAATATCACCCTTTAAGTATGCACTATTTTTATTCCAGTCACGAGATAAAATTTGCCATCCAGAAGATGCACTTGATCCGGGACCTCCAGATCCATCCAATACTTTCAAATAATATTGTTTAATACCGTTTTTTTCTTCATTATATATATAATCACCTATTTTATAATCCGTTTTATTAACATCATATTTAGGAATGCTATTTATTTGGCTTTCCGTGAGTTGATCCAATTTATTTAAAACTGTATCAGTTCTTCTTATTGAAATATCATCACAATTATGTACATCTTTTGTAACCGTATTTTTAGGACCAATATACTTCCAATAGGTCTGCTTTCCATTAAATCCATCTGGCGCATATCCATCAGAACTATCACTGCCAACTCCCATAGAATACATATCCTGTAAGCATTGATAATAACATTGTTCTTTTTCAAAAAAAACAATATCACCTTTAGTATATGCACTGAGTGGACTATAATTTTTATCTATCTTTTTCCACCATCTTGCTTTACTTTTATCAGGTGAAGTAGCATTACTTTTATCTTGAATTAACTGCCACCATGACCCATCACAATAAACAAAATCACCTTTACTATAATGTCTTCCTTCTACATAATCACCACGATTATTTTTCGTATTAATACATTCAACCTGTTTAGCAACTGTGATTTCGCTATCCGTTTTGTCATTTTCACTATTGCCTTTTGATGAGTCATCTTTTATATAATAAAGTTTTGTATTTTCTGATAACTGTGTCGTACTAGAAATATTACTAAATAAAGTCGTTTTATCAGTTGTATTAATATTAAAATTGACCAACTCATATGTATTCTTTGTTGAATATACTTCTTCTGTCCCATTTAAATACTTAAGCGTTAAATCTAAACGATATCCATTAGTGGTAAAACCTCTAACATCCATTTGTAAATCTCGATTATTAATATAATAGTCATCATCAAAAACTGCTTTACCATCACGATAAAGTCTACCTTTATTTTTATCGTTTTTTAATACATAAAGATAATGCCAATCTCTATCATCTGGTTTAGTATTTGATACTCTTACATCTGTTGCATAGGTGATTTCATTGCTAATAAAATCTAGAACACCATCTAATGTTTGTTTATCTAAAGATTTCTTGGTTGTTGTATCAAAATAACCTAATGAGTTGACTAAGATTCCACCAGTAATTGTCATAATAATAGAAGCAATTAAAAGTACAACAACAATTTCAACTAACGTCATACCTTTATTATTTACTTTTTTGATCATCTTAGTCACCCTCTTTTCTATTTTGATGTTGTATAATAAATCCATTCATTACCACTTATTATTTTATAAAACTCTGAATATGTTTTATTTTCAAGTATTTTTGTACTTATTTTACTTTTTGGAATTAACCAAGTATCTTGATCATCTTCAACAGTTGTATTATCAAGCAATGCCCATATATCTGTTGGACGATCTCCTTTTTTTGCCTTATCACCAACTAATATGAATACGTATTTTTTGTATCCTTCATCTTCAAAAAAATTTTTATAAGTTAAATTTTCTCTAGTACTATCTGATATATACATACATGGTGTAATATATTTATACTTTTCCTTATCAAAATCTTTGTTATAAGTTCCAATAACCTCTAATAATGAATCTAGTTCTATATCAGGGTATATACTTGCATATAATTTAGGTAAATTTGTAATAAAATCTGATTTGTTTGCACCTGTTTTTTGCATCATCCACTCTTTTATATACTCTTTAGTCTTTCCTTCAAATAATTTATCATTTGACGTGACTCCTTGCTCTTTTAAATAATTCGAAAATTCTTGCATCATTTTGCAATAATTTTTATAAATATTTCTTCCTTTTACAGTTTCACTAATTTGGATAGATGGAATAAAATTTGAAAGATTAACATCCTTATATGTTTTACTTGTTGCTTTTTTATAAGTACCATTGACGATAATTGGATGACCACTTTCATTAACAGTAATAGAATAATTAGCTAAAGTATCATACACATCAATATCTGTATCTTTATTTTCTTCATCAACTAGAGCTTTTTGTTGTTTATTCGTTACATCTTTATAATGATTAGAATCAGTAAAAAGATTAAGTGCAGTAACAAAACCAAACACAATAATTAAAGATGCTGTACTAATAATTAATAGAGAGATGATTACTTCAATAAGTGTCATACCTTTTGTATTTTTCATATTCATCCCTCCTACTCAATTTTTAACCATTGATCTGTATTGCTTACAGCATTTTTTATACTGTCTACATTTAAAAAATCACTTTCATTAAATGATTTATTTTTAGTAACATACCAAGATTGATCATAATAAATAAGATAAACTCCTCCATTACTTGCACCACTTGAAGGAGATGCATAAATAAAATACTTCCCATTGCTATTTGGAAATATATGAAAATTAACATATAAATCTGGATACCATGTATTATTGTCAAAAACAATATTTTGATCTTTAACTTTTCGATAAATATCATCTTCTAATTTATCGAACTGATTATTTTGTGTCATACATGTTAAATACGCTTGTTTAATATGATAATCAGAGCCATCACTATTATTAAACCACCAATCGCAATTATAATTAGCATCCGTAGTTTTATTCATATACTTACATTGATCTTTATACCAATCAATAAATGTATAAATATTTTTAAAATCTCCATAGTATTGATTCAACATAACCGTAAGTCTTTTATCAAGTGTATCTGCTATATTACTTCCTTCTGGCAAACCAATATTATTGTCATTATCATTATCTGTACTACCATTATTCCCTGAATCATTTCCACTTGAACTACTATCAGTAGAAATATTTAAATTTCCACTTGTATCATACCTTTTACATTTCCATTGATTATTAGACTGCGTTAAATAAGCATAAATTGTATAATCTTCATCATGATAATTAGCTTTTAGTGATGCAATAATTAAATTTTCTTTTTTTCGATTAATTTTAATATTTGAAATTGTTCCATAAGGAACAGAACATTCCATCTTTGATACATTAATTTGTTTACCTGTATCTGGAATTAGCTGAGAACTATTTTCATCATTTTCAATAGCACCAGCTAGAGATTTAATTGCCGAATTAGCAATCAATTCAACTTGTGTCTTATTCCTATTTTTAATAGATTGATTATAAGACATATACGCAAAAGACAAAGAGGCACCTACAATGACTACAAGAACCATAATCAATGTAATTGCCCATACAATTGTTGATCCCTTTTTATTTTTCATTGTTTGCACCTCTTTTACTATTTTTCTACCATATAAACTGTATATGTAATTGTTAAATCCAAGTTACCTGTTGAATTTTCATAGGCAACAGAATTAATATGTAAACCACTCATATTTTTAACATCTTCAATTAAATTGAGTAAATTAGCTTTTGTTCCTTTACATGTTTGAGTAACAACACATGAATAAACTAAAGCATTGGATGATTTAGATTCATCTGTATTATCATTTGCGTTATCAGATGAATTATCATCACTCTTTTTACTTGATAAATCTGTTTGTGTTATTTCAGACATTGTTAAATTAGTAGGACTAATTTTATGTTCTATTGTTAGATTTGTAATCAATTGATCAATATCTTCTTTTGACATAAGATTGTAAAATTGATCATTTAAAGCCTTAATTTCTTGATTAACATTCATAATTTGTGTTTTGATATCTTCTGTTGAAGAAGATGAACTTGTTCCTTTTAATTCAGCAAGTTGTAATTCTAAACTATCTTTTGAAGACTTTAATGATGTATGTGACGTTAATTGTGGTTGTAATAAAATCAACCATCCAAAACAAACAATCAATAAAATCACTAATATATAAATCAATGTCTTTTCTCTAGAAGAAAGTTTTTTAAATGAATCTTTAATCTTGTCCACTTGTCGTTCCTCCTTCTAATGTACATGTAATCGATGATTTATAAGTAATTGGTGTTGTATTCGTTACTGCTTGTGTTGTTGTCGCACCTGTTGTAGGGTCTGTTACGGTTTCCGTTGTTTCACTAACACCACCATCTTGAGTATACCCATTGTAATCAACTGTTTTAAAAGTACCTGATTCTCTTAGTGTTCTTACTGTTTCTTCACAACCATTAACTTTAGAAGCTGTTACAGTAAGTGATATAGCTCCTGTTTCTTGATTAAATGATATTGAATCAATTGTTAAGTTCTTACATGATTTATCAATTGTTTCTAAAATACCTTTATCAATTTGAGGGTATTTTGATAATGTTTGTGTAATTGTTTGTAAGTTTGTAAGTTGTTCATTGAGCTTACTTAATTCTTTTTGTTGATCAGAATTTGTATTAGATGCTGTTGCAGCAAGAGCCTCTTCTATTTGTGTTTGCAATGTATCAACATCCTTTTGTAAGTTCCTATTAGTGATTGTTAAATAAAGTGTACTTGTCGCAAAAATAAGAATGAGTAAAACAGGTAATGCGATAAGCAAGAGTGTTTTAGAATTTGTATTTATTTTTTTCTTTGTTTTATAGACAGATAAAAAATCAATATCTTTGTTACTGTTTCTTGCCATCTTATCTCCTCCATAAACTTCCTACAAATAAATATTTATGAATAGGAAAATTATTATCTTTACTACAAGTATAGTTTGTTGGTTTAAAACGAGAGGTCTCAATACTCAAATTAGAAGAAATAGTTGACATCAACATATCTTCTTCATAAGTTTCTAACCCAGCAAAATAGATTTTTTCTAATTGGGCATCTTTATAAGCACCTTTAGTAAACTGCATTAATTTAGTAAGTGAATTGGATAATTCAGTAATAAAAGCAACTGTTCCACGATCAGAGAAAATACGTGTTCTATTAGCTATTTCATATTGGCCATTAATAAATAAATAATGAATAACATCTTGTCCATTGATTACTGTTAAAACATAAGATAGATTTGTTAATTTAAGAATAGATTCTGTTAATTTAATAATTGAATTTGTCATAATATCAATTGATTCTAATGAAATTCCCATTTCATCAAACAAATCAATATACGGCTTTAAAAACTCTCTTTCCATTGCCGCACACAAAACAAGTTGACCTTCTTTACCCTCAACTTTATCTTTTATAACAGCATAATCATATAATAAATCCGTATATTGACTTTCAACATCAATAAATTCATCCTTTACAAATTGAAGCATTTGTTTATGAGAAACTTCTGGTAAAACAGAACACTTCACTAAAATTTGTCCACTATCGACAACAAGTCTCACACTATCAACATTTTCTTTTTTTAAATCAAGTAAAACATCTCTAATAGGTTGATCATCAAGAATATTCCCATCTAACATTGTTCCTTCAACAAATTCAAATTCTTTGTAAGAAGAAATATGAATATTATTCTTTGAAACATTTCCTTGAACCATTTGTAATCCTTTTGTTGATAAAAATACAATATAACTCATAATTCCTCCTACATATTTCCTACATTGTTATACAATGTATAAATTGGTAATAATACAGATATAATAATTAAACAAATAACAACTGCTAAAAAGATAATCATTAATGGTTGAATAAGGGTAATCATTCTTTCTGATGCTTGTTCTGCTTCAAAATCAAAATCATCTGCAAGAGTAGTAAACATTGATTCCAAACGCCCACTTTCTTCTCCTACAAAAATACTACTTGTTAATTTAATATCAAAACCATCAATGTCCTTGATTGCTTGAGACAAACTTTCCCCGTTTCTTAATTTCTTAATAGCTCCGTCAAACTGTGATTCAATATAAACATTACCAATCGTTGTTTTAGCAATATTTAAAGCATTAACAATAGACATCCCACTTGTGTATAAAGAACATAAAGTTCTCGCAAATCTACTCGTATAAATTGTCATCAACAATTTACCAAACTTAGGAATTTTTGTTTTTAATTTATCTACTTGAAAACGTACCTTTTCTACTCTAAGTAAAGCAATAAAAGTGACAACCAACCCTGCAGCAATCAATAAGACAAAATACCAATAATCTTGTAAAAACTTAGAAATACTAATATTGATTTTAGTAATCAATGGTAATTCAACATTTTTAAAAATATCAAAGAAAGAAGGAAGCACTGCTAAATAAACAATCAACAAAACAGCAATTGTAATAACAATCAAAATAATAGGATACATCATTGCTGACTTTGTTTTACCTTTAATACGATGATCCTTTGAATACTGATTAGACATCGTTAAAGCCGTTTTATCCATATCCCCACTTGCTTCACCTGAACGATACATTTGAATCATTAAATTAGGAAAAGCAACACCTTGAGCTTCCATAGCAGCGGATAAAGTATATCCTTGTTGTAACTTTACATAAATATTTTCATAAATTTTTTTTATTTTTTTATTATCTTCTCTTCGAACCATAATAGAAAAAATACGAATCAAAGATAAACCAGAAGCAAGCATTGTTCCTACTTCTCTAGAATAAGCTGATAATTCATTTAATTTCATTTTATACTGATTAACAGTCTTTTTAGTGACATCTTGGCAGCTTACTAAAAACAAATTTTGTTCTTTAAGCTTTCTCACTAAATCATTTCGATCATCAGCTTCTAACGTTCCTCTTATTGTTTTAGCTGACATATCTTTCGAAATATATTTAAATGTAGCCATTCTATCACCTCTTTACATCATTAAATTTAAATACCAACTTATAATTTCACTACCATAAGATAAAGCAATAAAAATACCAATTGATAAATAAGGACCAAAAGCAATATGTCCTTTTTTATTAATCTTTTTACTTACCAATAAATAAATACTATAACTTCCTGCAAGTAAAATACCAATAAAAGCAGCAAGTAAACTATACTTCCATCCTAAAGCTATTCCTGAGACAAACATTAATTTAATATCTCCACCACCAAAAGATTCAGCAATTAAAACATTTAATAAAATCATTGGTACAGAAATACAAAACATTCCAATAATGCTTTCTAACAAAGACATATGTCTTACATACATTAAAACAATAGATACAAGAAGCATAGCTATATTTAAACCATCAGGAATAATCATTGTATCAAAATCAATCATTGTAATCGCAAGTAAAATCATCGCAATCACAAACATTAAAATCGTTTCAATACTAAAACCAAAACGATAAAAACAAAACATACCAATCAATCCACCAAAAATTTCAATCAAAAAACCTCTAATAGGAATCGAAGTATGACAATAACGACACTTACCCCTTAAAAAAATATAACTTACAATAGGAACCAAATCATACCATTTTAAAGTCTCACCACAATGATCACAATGACTTCTTCCCTTTACAAAACTCTCGTTTCTAGGAACACGATCAATCACAACATTCATAAAACTCGCAACGCACATTCCTATTAAAAACATATATACATAAATCAAAATAATAATTGAATCCATAAAAACCTCATCTAATCAAAATTATGATTACTATCAGTACTTACAATCTTTACATCCTTATTCTTTGTGAGTGTAGCTTCAATACGATGATCATCATCACTGATCCAATACATTTTATAAGTATTGCCATTTCTTTCTACATCAACATCATCTAACTCTGTCTTTTTCGCAATAATACCTTTTAATTGATTATTATCTGCAGTAGCAATTGTATTACCACTCAATATATCTTTAATATAATTATCTATAGCATCTTCACTAGGATTATCTGTTGCCTTATACTTAGCCACTTCCGTTTCAACAACTGTATAAATAGAATGTGCCTCTTGAATATAGCGAGACTCTTTAGCTTCATTTACATAACCAATTACAGAAGGTACAGCAATCGCAGCTAAAATAGCTAAGATTACTAATACAACAATAATCTCTACCAACGTAAAACCTTTCTTATTTTTCATCTTCCTCATCCTAATTAACACTTACTGTTATATCTTTATTTCTTTTAATTACAGAATAAACATTCTTTCCATCATCGCTTTTAAAATTAACATAGTACTCTGCATTATCTTTTCCAATATGGCTACAAGTACCAAACGTCACATTTTGAATACCCGTTTTTTTTGTTATTGTTTCTGTTAATTCTTTTTTATACTCAGTATTATTATAAGTATCATCATTTAATTCATTGCCTAAAGCTTTATACCTTGCTTCCTCTGTTTGAATAACTGTATAAATAGAATGAGCTTCTTCAATATAGCGTGTCTTTTTAGATTCATCTACATATCCAAGAACAGCAGGTACAGCAATAGCAGCTAAAATAGCTAAAATCACTAACACAACAATAATTTCTACCAACGTAAAACCCTTGTTATTCTTCAATCTTTCCTTCATATGCCCATTCCCCTTTTTTGGTTATATTATAACATATATATACAAAATTTCTAATAATCCGACAAATATCTATTATAATTACAAGAAATAATTAAACAAAAATGGCTTATAATAATATAAGTCATTTTAATATGCTAATTATTGACTAACAGAAAGAATATCTACTTTCTTATTTTTTGTTATTTGTGCGTCTATTATTTTACCATCTTCACTTGTCCAATTTAAAATATATATCTTTGAATCTGAATGGATATTACTTACTTTAGGTATTCCGGTTTTTTGAGAAACAATTCCTTCACCCACTGTATTAAATTTTGATTTATCACAAATTTTAGCATACATATAATCTTCCGCTCTATTATAATTCGATGGTTTATCTGTATAATCTATTTCATTTGCAAGTTTTGTTTCTTCAACAGTCAGTCTAATCATGCTCATACCTCCATATCGTGATTTTTTGCTTCTTCAACATATCCTAAAACAGAAGGAACAGCAATTGCTGCAAGTATTGCAAGAATAACTAATACAACAATTATTTCTACCAGTGTAAATCCTTTTTTATTAAATCTTTTAATCATTTCAATTTCCTCAAATATGTAGAAATACCACTACTTTTTAAATAGTGGCATCATCTTTATTTACTTTTATTAGTTTTTAGAAGTAATTTTTACATCTTTATTTTTTGTTAAATCAGCTGTAATTGTTTTGTTATCATCACTTTTCCATTTAAGTGTATACTTACCATTTGAATCAGGTTGTGAAATTGAAATAACTTCTAAGTCTGTCATTTCATGAGCTTTTGCAACAATACCCTCAGCTTTGTAATCAGCACCTGTACCTGTTGATTTACCATAATCTACTGTAGTTGTTTCTCCAGCAGTAGTTAAAGCTTTTGCTTTTGCTTCTTCAGTTTGGATTACTACATAGATTGATCTAGCTTCTTGAATGTATCTTTCATCTTTAGCTTCGTTTACATATCCTAATACTGATGGTACAGCAATTGCAGCTAAGATAGCTAAGATTACTAATACTACGATGATTTCAACTAATGTGAAACCTTTTTTGTTAGATTTTTTTTGTAATTTTTTTAATAAATCTTTCATCATTTCTTTTTTCTTTCTCCCTTGTCTTGATATTTAAAGAAATCCTAGAAAGTTAAAAACCACCTATTATCTTGGTGGTTGCTATAACTTATAGACATACGAAAATATATCTTGATAGGTTAGGGCAACCGGCGATCATAGCACTTACGTACTTTAGACCCTAGGGCTTTGCGTCACTGTTTTTCAACAGCTTTGCCTTTTTCTTTTCTTTACAAATATATAATAATATCTTTAAAGGGAATTTACGGCTATTCAAATAATTTAGGGGTCCCAACTTTGGGGGTCTACTTTAGGGGACAACTTTAGGGGGATGGACTTCTAATAAT